>NZ_RZSB01000574.1:0-3897 GCF_004023285.1 Mesorhizobium sp. M2A.F.Ca.ET.067.02.1.1 | reverse complement strand
GGCAATCTGGTCAGCGCGAAGAAGCCGAGCCCCATGGCGCCGACGCCGACAAGGCCGCGCGCGATGTGGTTGAACGGCCGCCTGGTCGTGAAGGCGGTGGCGAGCTCGCCCTTGAAGGCCAGGAAGGCGATGATCGGGAAGATGGCGAAGAAGGAGCGGAAGAAGACGATCTGCCCGGCAGGCACGTCGCCGGCCGCCTTGATGCAGGTCTGCATGCCGACGAAAACCGTCACCGAGACGATTTTCAGTGTGATGCCGCGCAGCGTGCTGTGGCCGACGGCATGATCGACGGTCATCTTGCCTCGTCAGAATGTCGGAAAACGAAGCCGCCCAATAGCCTAAGAGCAACTCCAGGAAAAGTGTGCAATCGGAATTGCGAAACACACCCTATCCCGCGGTTTTGTCGCGTGACGGTTTCGTGTAAAGAGCGCGCATCTCAAAATTCCTGGACCGGCCACGCTGGCTCCCGACCGAAATCGACAGGAAAAGCCCAAGGAATGCGCACCGATACCGGCCATGTCTTCAAGCTCGAAGACTATCGCCCCAGCGACTATCTCATCCCGAGGACCAGCCTCGACTTCCGCCTGTCGCCGGACGCGACCCATGTCACCGCGCTGCTCACCATCGAACGGCGCGAGGGCGTCGCGCCGACGGCGCCGCTGGTGCTCGACGGCGATGGGCTGACGCTGCTTGGCCTAGCCATCGACGGGCAGGCGCTCGCTGCCGGCGACTACGAGGCGACGCCGGACCGGCTGACGATCCTGAAGCTGCCGGCGGCACAGCGTTTCGAGCTTCGTCTGGAGACCGAGATCGCGCCGTCGCGCAACGAGGCGCTGATGGGCCTCTATCGCTCCAACAACGTCTATTGCACGCAATGCGAGGCCGAGGGCTTTCGCCGCATCACCTATTTCCTCGACCGACCCGATATCCTGTCGGTCTACACCGTGCGCATCGAAGCCCCGCACAATGAGGCGCCGCTGCTGCTTTCCAACGGCAACCCCGTCGAGCGCGGCGCGCTCGCCAATGGCCGGCACTACGCGGTCTGGCACGACCCCTTCCCTAAGCCTTCCTACCTTTTCGCGCTGGTGGCGGGCGCGCTCGGCAGGGTGGCGGGCAGCTTCACCACCATGTCCGGCCGCGAGGTCGAGCTCGGCATCTATGTCGAGCCCGGCAAGGAGCGGCTTGCCGGCTATGCGATGGACGCGCTGAAGCGCTCGATGAAATGGGACGAGGACGCCTTCGGCCGCGAATACGACCTCGACGTCTTCAACATCGTGGCCGTGTCCGACTTCAACATGGGCGCGATGGAGAACAAGGGCCTCAACGTCTTCAACGACAAATATGTGCTGGCCGACGAGGAGAACGCGACGGATGCCGACTTCGCCAATATCGAGGCGATCATCGCGCATGAGTACTTCCACAATTGGACAGGCAACAGAATCACTTGCCGAGACTGGTTCCAGCTCTGCCTGAAGGAAGGGCTGACCGTTTACCGCGACCACGAATTCTCCGCCGACCAGCGCTCGCGGGCGGTGAAGCGCATCGCCGAGGTGCGCACGCTGCGCGCGCATCAATTCCCGGAAGACCAGGGGCCGCTGGCGCATCCGGTCAGGCCGCGGCGCTACCGCGAGATCAACAATTTCTACACGGCGACCGTCTACGAGAAGGGCTCGGAAGTGGTGCGCATGATCCGCACCATCCTCGGGCCGGAGCTCTTCCGTGCCGGCATGGACCTCTATTTCGAACGGCATGACGGCCAGGCCGCGACGATCGAGGATTTCCTCAAAGTGTTCGAGGACGTCTCGGGCCGCGACCTGGCGCAATTCGCGCTCTGGTACCATCAAGCCGGCACACCGAACCTGACGGTGAGCTCCACGCACAATGCGGCGGCCAGGGAATTCATCCTGGAGATCGAGCAGTCGGTGCCGCCGACGCCGTCGGAGAGCCGTAAGCGCCTGATGCATATTCCCCTTGCATTCGGATTTGTCGGCGCCGACGGCAAGCCTGTCACCTGGACAGCCGTCGAGGGCGCGACGGTGGATGACGGCGTCGTCCATATCCGCAAGCGCCGGCACACGGTGCGCTTCTCCGGCGTTTCGGAGCGGCCTTCGGTGTCGCTCAACCGCGGTTTCTCGGCACCGATCACGCTTTCGGTGCAGCAGAAGGCGGACGACCAGTTCTTCCTGGCGGCACATGACAGCGACCCTTTCTCGCGCTGGCAGGCGTTCAACACGCTTTTGACCGACGCGCTGATCGCCGCCTTCCGCCAGATCCTCGGCGGCAAGGTGCCGGTCTTCGCGGCACGGCTGGCCGATCTTGCCGGCAGGATCGCCGGCGACGAGGCGCTGGAGCCGGCTTACCGGGCACTGGCGCTGGCGCTGCCCGGCGAATCCGACATCGCCCGCGACATCGGCAGGGGCATCGACCCCGACGCCATCTTCGCCGCGCGCGAGGCGCTGGCGAGGACGATCGCCGAGACAAATCGCGATGCCTTCTCCGCTCTTTATGACAGCCTCGCCGACGAGGGTCCGTTCAGCCCGGACGCCGCGAGCGCCGGCCGCAGGGCGCTCCGCAACATCCTGCTTGATTATCTTTCGCTGCTGCCGGAAGGCGCCGCCCTCGCCGCGCGACACTTCACTGCCGCCACCAATATGACCGACCGCGCGGCGGCGCTGGCCGTGCTGGCGCATCGCCACTCGGGCACGGCCGAGGCCGATGAGGCGCTGGCAGCCTTCGAGGCCCGCTATCGCAGCGACGCACTGGTGCTCGACAAATGGTTCCAGATCCAGGCCGGCGTTCCCGGCGCCAAGACTGTCGACAAGGTACGCGCGCTGATGCTGCACCCCGCCTTCTCGATCGCCAATCCGAACCGCGTGCGCTCGCTGATCGGCACCTTCTCCAGCGCCAACCAGACCGGCTTCCACCGCCCCGACGGCGAAGGCTACCGCCTGTTCGCCGAGACGGTGCTGGAGGTCGAGAAGCGCAACCCGCAAGTGGCGGCGCGGCTGGCGACGGCGCTGCGCTCCTGGCGCTCGCTGGAGCCCGGACGCCAGGCCAAGGCCAAGCAGGCGCTGCTCGATATGGCGAAGGTAGAGAACCTGTCGGCGGATCTGCGGGATATCGTGGAGCGGACGCTGGCTTGACTAGCGATCTCCCTCCTCGTGGGGGAGATCAGCTAAATTTCAATCAACTTTTAATCTTTTTCGCCCGGCCCTCTGGACAAGGCGAATCACGTTTGATTCTTTAATGGCGATTCGGGCGTGCGGCGTATCCGGATCATCCAGTATACGGCAGATCGGGGAGTGCCATTTATGGCCAAGGCGGACGCGTGGGGCGCGCCCGGAGGGAAGGCTTTCGCGCGTCGCAAGGCAAGGGGCGATGGACTTGCCGGCAATACGCGCCTGATCGCCGAACCCACCTATCAGCGGCTGTTGGCCGCCGAGCCGTTTCTGCGCCGGTCGATCCCGGCGCTGATCGTTATTTTCCTCGCCGTTATCGCGGCGCTGCGCTTCCTGTCACTGATGAACGAGCATGACGAGATCGAGCGCGACGCCAAGGCGGTGCTGGCTTTAGCCGCCGGCCAGATGGCGCAGGCGATCACGGCGGATCCCAACGTTGCGGGCGCCAACGCCGTCAGCCTGCTGGAAAGCACCAGCCGCCAGGGCGCCATGAGCCGCGCCCATGTGCTGGCCATCACCGACGGCAACTTCAAGGTCATCGCCGTCTCGCCGCTTTCGACCGGCTGGCAGGGCCGCACGCTGGACGGTCTGGTCCTTGGCGGCCAGCCGCTGTTCATGTTCGGCGACCGCGCCGGCGTGATGGATGTCTCGATCGCCGGAAAGGATTGGTTCGCCGCAGTCAGCCTCACCGGGGACCGCGGGCACGCGACCGCCGTGC
>NZ_RZSB01000573.1:0-3906 GCF_004023285.1 Mesorhizobium sp. M2A.F.Ca.ET.067.02.1.1 | reverse complement strand
GGCTACCACGTCATCGCCTCGACCGGCCGCAACGCCGAGAGCCCCTATCTGATCGACCTCGGCGCGGCCGAGGTGATCTCGCGCGAGGAGCTCAGCCAGCCGGCGAAGCCGCTCGCCAAGGAACGCTGGGCAGGTGGCGTCGATTCGGTCGGCAGCCATACCTTGGCCAATGTCCTGTCGATGACCTCCTACGGTGGCGCAATCGCCGCCTGCGGCCTGGCCGGCGGCATGGACCTGCCGGGAAGCGTCGCGCCCTTCATCCTGCGCGGCGTCTCGCTGCTGGGCATCGATTCTGTGATGGCGCCGAAGCCGGTACGCCTCGAGGCATGGCGACGCATCGGCGCCGACCTTGACTTGAAGAAGCTGTCGACATTGTCGCGCACCATCGGTTTCGACGGCATTGTCGCCGCCGCACGCGACATCGTCGAAGGCAAGATCAGGGGCCGCGTCGTCGTCGACATGTAGCCGGAGGTCGCGGTTCCGCCTGCGCCCGCAGCGCGGCCGGAATCCGCCCGATCGCTAAAATTCGAACGATCCGCCCCAATCTTCCATAATTTCTGTCTGGCATGGTTCCGCGCATGGTCGCGGACTCCCACATCAGGCAGGACAGCAAAGCCGCGGGCGCTGACAGGCCCGACGCGCCGAAGCGGCAGGTGCTCGTCGCGCCGCCGCTGGCTCCCGACTTGCCTGCCGCCAGCCACGAAGGCCTGCCTTTCCTGACGATCGTCGGCATCGTCGTCCTGGCCGGGCTGGCGCATCTCACCGGGGCGCCGATCATCGTCACCATCGGGCTCGCCGCCGTGGCCTTCGCCGGCCTTGCCATGCATCTGCGCAACCGCCGCGACGAGCGGCGCACCGCGGCGCTTCTCGACGAGACCGCCGCCCGCAGCCGCGCCGAGATCGAGACCCTCGCCGATCGCATGTGGGAGATGCAGGAGAGCGAGGAGCGCTTCCGCGGCCTGATCGACGCGCTCGGCGACCTCGTCGTCCATCGCGATCGCGACGGCCATATCGTCTATGCCAACAGCGTCTTTGCCTCGCTTGTCGAGGTCGACCCTCGCAATCTCGCCGGCAAGACCCTGTCGGAGCTTGGCATCGACGTCGGCATCGTTCCCGACGCCGCCTTCTCCGACCATGAATGCCTGAGCTCCACCGATGTCGCGATCCGCACGCCGAATGGCCCGCGCTGGTTCTCCTGGATCGAATTGTCGGTGCGCGACAAGGATACCGGCGCCGTCTCGCATCGGGCGATCGCGCGCGACATCACCGCCCGCAAGCGCGCCGAATCCTCACTGATCACCGCGCGCGAGCGGGCCGAATATGCGAGCCAGGCCAAGTCGCGCTTCCTCGCCACTGTCAGCCACGAGATCCGCACGCCGATGAACGGCATCATGGGCATGGCGAAGCTGCTTGCCGACACCGATCTGTCGCCGGAACAGCGGACCTATGTCGGCGCTGTTTCGACCTCTGCCAGCGCGCTGCTCGCGCTTATCGAGGACCTGCTCGACTATTCCAAGATCGAGGCCGGCCGCTTCGAGCCCGAGCCGCAGCCGACTTCGCTGCGCGAAATCGCCGACAACATCATCGAACTTCTGGCCGCGAAGGCCTTCGCCAAGAATATCGGTCTCGGCTGCCATGTCGAACCCGACGTGCCGCAGATGATCACCGCCGACCCCGGCCGCCTGCGCCAGGTGCTGCTCAACCTCATCGGCAACGCGGTGAAGTTCACCGACACGGGCGGCGTGCTGCTCACTGTGGCGCGCGCCCGCACCGAAACCAGCGACTGCATCTGCTTCACCGTCGCCGACACCGGCCCCGGACTGCGTGAAGAGGACATGGAGCGCATCTTCGAGGAGTTCGAGCAATCCGACGGCACCTCGACCAGGGTGCATGGCGGCGCCGGCCTTGGCCTTGCCATCTCGAAGCGGCTGGTGACGGCGATGGGCGGCACGATTTCCGTTTCGAGCCGGCTCGGCGAAGGCTCGGAATTTATCCTCGAGATCCCGGCGGTTGCCGCGACCGAGCCGCCGCCGCACCGCAACAACATCCTCGCCGACCGGCGGGCGGTAATCGTTTCGAAGAACGCCATCGAGGCCGATGCCATCGCCCGCGCCATCAGGGCCTATGGCGGCATCGTCGAGGTTGCGGCGACGCCAGGCCAGGCCGCTCCATTCGCTGCCGGCTGCAACGTGCTGCTGGTCGACGCCGCGCTCGAAAACAGTGACGGCAGGTTGCTCAAGCGGTTGCGCGACTCAGGCTTCGCCGATTGTGAAGCCATCACCCTGATCGCGCCGACGGACCGGGGCATGCTCGGCGAATTCCGCGCCAGCGGCTACGCCACCTTTCTCGCGAGACCCGTGCGCGGCGAGACCCTTTTGCGGGTGCTGTTGACCAGCCATGGCTCCGCGCTCACCCAGCCGCGGCCGGAGCCGCGCGGCGCCGCCTCGGTGCGCAAGCGCGACCAGGGCCTGTCGGTGCTGATCGCCGAGGACAATGACATCAACGCCATGCTCGCCCGCGCCACGCTGCTCAAGGCAGGGCATCGCGTCAAGGTTGTCGGCAACGGCAAGGCCGCGGTCGATGCCGTTACCGACGCCGGCCTCAAGTTCCGCTTCGATGTGGTGCTGATGGACCTGCATATGCCTGTCATGGATGGCCTGGATGCGATCGCCGCCATCCGCCGCCATGAAGAGTCCCTGGCCATGCCGCCGATCCCGATCATGGTGCTTTCGGCCGACAGCCAGGAAAAGACCCGGCATGCCGTGCTCGCCCATGGCGCCAGCGGCTTCGTGACCAAGCCGCTCGACCCGGACGCGCTCGTCCAGGCGGTTGAGGGCCAGGTCGCCGCCTGACGAAATTTTGAGCCCTTGAAAGCCATGAATTGCCTGGCTTTCGCGACCGTAAGATAGCCGGTTGAGGGTATTGTCCAGCCGACAAAGTATTGCCCGCCACGCCGTATCACGGTACTGTCACAATCCTGTTGCACCTACACCGTATCCCCGTGCCAAGAGGGATGGCTCGAAGGAGAATCACTCGTGCATACAGTCATGCCTGAATGTGACACTCGGCCGAATGCCGGCGGCGCCCTGCTCGCTGCCCGTACCGCCGACGCTGTCGCAAGCGGCGCTCCGCTGGGCCGGATCGGCAACCTCGAGGTGCGGCTCGCCCGCAACGAGGCTGAGATCGCCGCCGCCCAGGAAGTCCGCTATCGGGTATTTTATGACGAGCTTGGCGCGAGGAAGGACCTGTTCCAGGCGCAGGACCGGCGCGATGCCGACCGTTTCGACCCGCTCTGCGATCACCTTCTCGTGTTGGACACGTCCCTTCCCGGCCCCGAGCACCGCCGCATCGTCGGCACCTATCGCCTGCTGCGGCAGGAGATCGCCGCGACCGCCGGCGGCTTCTATTCCGAGGGCGAGTTCGAGCTCACCAAGCTGATCGCGCGCCACCCCGGCCAGCGCTTCCTGGAGCTCGGCCGCTCCTGCGTTCTGCCCGAATACCGTTCCAAGCGCACCATCGAGGCGCTGTGGCAGGGCATCTGGGCCTATATCAACCATTACGGCATCGGCGTGATGACCGGCTGCGCCTCTTTCCACGGCATCGTGCCGGCGGCGCATGCCGAGGCGCTGACCTATCTTGCCCATCATTGCCGCACCAACTCCGCCTGGGATGTCCGCGCGGTACCGGGGCGCTACTGCTCGATGGACCTGATGCCGATCGAGGCGGTGAACACCAAGGCGGCGATCGCCGCCATGCCGCCGCTGGTCAAGGGTTACCTGCGCGTCGGTGCCCGCATAGGCGACGGTTGCGTCATCGACCACGAATTCTCGACCGTCGACGTCTTCGTCGTCATGCCGGTCAAGGAGATCGGCGCCCGCTATGTCAACTATTATGGCGGCGAAGGGC
>NZ_RZSB01000572.1:0-3911 GCF_004023285.1 Mesorhizobium sp. M2A.F.Ca.ET.067.02.1.1 | reverse complement strand
GGTGTAGGGATGGCGCGGGTCGTTGAAGACGTCCCTGGTCGAGCCTTCCTCCACCAGCATGCCGGCATAGAGCACGCCGACCCGGTCGCACATGTTGGAGACGACGGCGAGGTTGTGGCTGATGAACAGGATCGAGGCGGACAGCTCGCGCCGCAACTGGCCGATCAGGTCGAGCACCTCGGCTTCCACGGTGGCGTCGAGCCCGGTCGTCGGCTCGTCGAGGATCAGCATCGAGGGGTCGTTGGCGAGCGCCATGGCGATCGCCACGCGCTGTTGCATGCCGCCGGAGAGCTGGTGCGGATAGCGCTGCATGACGCTTGCCGGATCCGAGATGCGCACCCGGTTCAGCATGGCGAGCGCCTTGTCTTCAGCCGTCTGTCCGCTGATGCCCGCAAGCTCGAAGATCTCGGTCAATTGCCGGCCGATGCGCAGCGACGGGTTCAGCGCCTTGCCGGGATCCTGATAGACCATCGACACGCTGTCCGCGCGGGCCCGCCGCAGCGCCTCGCCATCGAGCTTCATTACGTCCTTGCCGTCGAGCGCGATCGAGCCGCCGGTGATCGAGCCGTTGCGCGGCAGATAACGCACCACGGAAAGCGCCACGGTGGATTTGCCGCAGCCGGATTCGCCGACCAGCCCGTAGGCTTCGCCGGCCTTGATGGTCAGGTTGACGTTGCGCAGCACCGCGCGGTCGCGGCGGCCGACGCGATAGGCGACCGAAAGGTCTTTGAGTTCTAGCGCGTTGGCGGCTTGGCTAGTCATTGAACGCTCCATGCACGCCGTCGGCCACCAAATTGACGCCGATCACCAGCGAGGCGATGGCCAAGGCATCGAACAGCACCGTCCACCAGAAGCCGCCGCCGATCATGCCGTAATTGGAAGAGATCGACAGGCCCCAGTCGGGTGAGGGCGGCTGGATGCCGAAGCCCATGAAAGAAAGCGTGGCCACCGCGAAGATGGCATAGCCCAGCCGCACCGTCGTCTCGACCAGGATCGGCGGGATGACGTTGGGCAGGATCTCGACGAACATCGTGTGCAGCGCGCCCTCGTGGCGCAGCTTGGCCGCGGCGACATAGTCGAGCTCGCGTTCGGCCAGCACCGCCGAGCGCACCGTGCGCGCGATGATCGGCGCGAAGCTCAGGCCGATGACGACGATGACGGTGATCTTGGACGTGCCGAGCGCGACGATGGCAAGCAGCGCGATGATGACCACCGGGATCGCCATGAAGGCTTCCAGCACGCGGCTGACGATGTCGTCGACGATGCCGCGGAAATAGCCGATGACCAGGCCGAGCGCGGTGCCGGCGATGGTCGCAAGGATCGTCGCCAGCGGCGCGACGGTCAGGATATCGCGGGAGCCGACGATGACGCGTGAGAACACGTCGCGGCCGAGCTGGTCGGTGCCGAACCAGTGGTCGGACGATGGCGGCGCAAGCGTGTTGATGATGTCGGCGTCGAGAGGATCGTAAGGCACGAATTGTTCGCCGAACAGCGCGCAGATAACCCAGAACAGCAGTATGCCCAGGCCGGTCAGGAACGTGGGGGACCTCACGAGCGAATGCAGCACCTCGCCCCAGGGGCTGCGCCGCGCAACAGTATCCGGGACCGCGGGAAGGGATGGGCTGTCCGTCGCGCTCATTGTTCTGCCCCCAGCCGGATGCGCGGATTGAGCACGGAATAGAGGAAGTCGGCGGCCAAGGTCGCCACCGCATAGACGATGCCGATGGTGAGAATGCCGGCCTCCAGCATCGGGAAATCCTTGCCGCGCGCGGCGGTGAAGATCAGCGAGCCGATGCCCTGATAGCGGAACAGCGTTTCGATCACCACCAGGCCGCCGATCAGATAGCCGGTCTGGGTGGCGATCACCGTGATGGTCGGCAGCAGCGCGTTGCGCAGCACATGGCGCCAGATCACCGTCCGCCAGGGCAGGCCTTTCAGCACGGCGGTGCGCGTATAGTCGGAATCGAGCGCCTCGATCATGCCGGACCTGGCCATGCGGGCAATGTAGCCGAACAGCACCAGGAACAGCGGCAGCGAGGGCAGGATAAGGTAATAGATCTGGGTGAAGAAGCCGGCGCCTTTCGGCCATGCGGCGGCGATCGGCAGCCAGCGCAGCCACACCCCGAAGATCAGGATCAGGATGATGCCGGTGACGAATTCCGGCAGCACCGTCACCGACAGGCCGCCGAGGCTGATGATGCGGTCAAGCGGCCGGTTGAGATTGAGCGCGGCGATGACGCCGCCCAGGATGCCGATCGGCACCACCAGCACAAAGGCGATCAATGCCAGCTTCAGCGAATTGCCCAGAGCATCGATGACGAAGGGGGCGACCGGCGCGCGGAAAATGTAGGACGTGCCCATGTCGCCATGCAGGAAATTCCAGATCCAGGTGCCGTACTGGACGAGCAGTGGCCGGTCGACGCCGAGCGAGTGGTTGAGCGCATCGACGGCGCGCTGGTCGGCGAACGGCCCCAATATGGCGCGCCCGACATTGCCCGGCAGCACCTGGCCGCCAAGGAAGACCATGACGCTGAGCAAAAACAGCGTGACGAGCGACAGGGCCAGGCGCCGGACGAGGAAGACGAGGATGGCGAATACTCCTATTGGAGCCGGCTCTCCGTGGAGAGCCGGCTGTCAGGGATATGCTTGTTCGCTCTCGTCAGGCCTTCGACGCCTTGTCGAGGAACAGCTGCGACATGGCGGTGGGCTGCACGCCCGTCACGCCTTTCGCCGTCGCCGTCAGGTAATCGTAGAAATAGCCGAAGACCACCGGCGTTTCTTCGAGCAGCAGCTTCTGGATCTTGCCGGCGGTGGCCTTCTGCGCCTCGAGGTCGAGGGCCGCGATATAGCTCGCCGCCATCTGGTCGTAGTCCTTGTTCTTGAAGTGGGCGGCATTCCAGGTGCCGTCGCTCTTCAGGGGGGCCGCCAGATAGACGTTGGGCACGCCGCGGTGGCCGTAGTCGGTGATGCCCATCGCCGAATCCAGCCAGTTCGACTTGCCGAACACCGCATCGCCGTAATAGGCGCCCTGGTCGAGGATGTTGAGCTCGAGCTCGATGCCGATTTCCTTGACCCAGTTCTGGATGAGCTGAGCGTATTCCGGGATTTCCAGGTAGCGCTCGGTGGTGAGCGTCATCTTGAAGCCCTGGCCGACGCCGGCCGCTTCCATCAGCTGCTTGGCCTGGGCGAGGTCCTGCTTGCGCTGCGGCACGCTGGTGTCGGTCGAGGGGTAGACGGCGGCGAACGGGCTGTCGTTGCCGAGTGCCGCGCGGCCCTTCATCAGACCGGCGGCGAGTTTCTCGCGGTCGAGGCAGAGCGCGATGGCGCGGCGCACGCGCGCGTCCTTCGTCGGGCCCTCGTCGCAGTGCATATGCAGCTGCTGATGCGCCACCGACTTCAGGCTGATGATCTCGAAATTCGGATCGTTGAGGAGCGCAACGCCCGCCAGCACCGGCATCTGGTTGATGATGTCGATCTGGCCGCCCTGCAGCGCCAGGATCTGCGGCTGGATGTCGGTAAAGAAGGTGAACTCGGTGCGATCCGGCAGGGCCTTGTCGCCCCAGTAGTCGTCGTTGCGCACGAAGGACGCACCGACCTTCGGCGTGTATTTTTCCAGCTTGAACGGACCGGTGCCGTCGAAGCTCTTCTCGTAGTCGCCCTTGTAGCTCGCCGGGATGATGACGGCGTTGTAGTTGTCGGACGACACCATATAGGGGAAGTTGCCGTTCGGCGCATCGAGATGGAATTCGACCGTGTAGTCGTCGACCTTCTTGGTGTTGCCCTTCTGCAGGATGCCGCTGAACACCGACAGCGCGTTGGACGAGTTGGCCGGATCGGCGAGCCGGTCGATGCTGGCCACCACGTCTTCGGCCCTCATCTCGCCGCCCGAGTGGAACTTGACACCCTTGCGC
>NZ_RZSB01000571.1:0-3912 GCF_004023285.1 Mesorhizobium sp. M2A.F.Ca.ET.067.02.1.1 | reverse complement strand
AGTCTGCGGCGCGCATCGGCATCGAGCCCGGCTTCCTGCCGTCCGACGCCTATATGCTGATCCGCAAGGCGCTGCCGGATGCCAAGCTGATCGATGCGACCGGCATGCTCGAGACCATGCGCGCCACCAAGACCGAGGCGGAGCTGGAACAGCTGCGCATCGCTTCCGAACTGATTACCGATTCCATGCTGGCGACGATCGCCTGGGCGCGCGAGGGCACGAGCAAGACCGATATCATCGAACGGCTGAGGCGCGAGGAGACCAATCGCGGCGCGCATTTCGAATATTGCCTGCTGACGCTGGGCTCCAGCCACAACCGCGCTGCCTCAAGTCAGGCGTGGAAGAAGGGCGAGGTTATGTCGATCGATTCCGGCGGCAACTATCACGGCTATATCGGCGACCTTTGCCGCATGGGCGTGCTCGGCGAGCCGGATGCCGAGTTGGAGGATCTGCTGGCCGAAGTCGAAGCGGTGCAGCAAGCTGCCTTTTCCAAGGTCAAGGCCGGCACGCTCGGCGGCGACATGATCGCGCATGCGGAAGGCGTGCTGAAGGCATCCAAGGTTGCGGCCTATACGGATTTCTTCGCCCACGGCATGGGCCTGATCACGCATGAGGCGCCGTTCCTGATGACCAACCATCCGGTCGCCTATGAGGGCACCTACGCGGCAAAGCCGCTGGAAAAGAACATGGTGCTGTCGGTCGAGACGACCATGCTTCACCCGACGCGCGGCTTCATCAAGCTGGAGGATACGGTCGCGGTGACCGACAGCGGATATGTGATGTTCGGCGACCGCGGGCGCGGATGGAATAGGGGTGGGGCGGCAGCTTAGCTTCGACGGCGCTCCCCCTCACCCGGATTGCCAGCCGAATTGCGAAGAGCAATTCGGGGCAATCCGACCTCTCCCCGAGGGGAAGAGGAGCCTGCCGGCGCCAGCGCCACCTCTTCTCCCCGCCGGGGAGAAGGTGGCCGCGCAGCGGCCGGATGAGGGGCTGCGACGCTGAAAATTATGTGCCCGCCGGCAGCAGCTTGAAATCCGGCAGCTCCCGCAACACCAGCTCAGGCCCAGTTGGCGAATAGACAACAAACAGCTGCATCGGCTGGTCGCCGGTGTTGAGCGTCGAGTGGAAGCGGCTTTCCGGCACGTAGATGGTGCAGCCGGGACCGACCTTGGCGACGACCGGATTGCCCTTCGCGTCCTCCACCATCTGCTCGCCATGACCGGAGATGACGAAGATGATCTCCTCGGCGCCGGGGTGGTTGTGGCGGGTATGCCCTTTGCCCGACGGCAGATCGACGACGCCGCCTGAAAAGCGTTCGGCGCCGTTCACTTCCGGCGCGACGGTCAGCGAGAGCTTGCCCCAGTCGAAGCCGAAGGCGCTGACATCCTTCGGGTAGACGAACACTTTGCTTTTGTCGGCCATCGCCTCATCCCTTCCTTTTCATGATCGCCTTGAAATCCGCCGTCTGCCTGGCGATCGCCGCTTCGGCCGGCAGCCGTTCCATCGAGCTTGCGCCATAGAAGCCGTGCAGCCCCTCGCAGCGCTCGAGGATGTAGCGCGCGTCGTCGGGCATCGAGATCGGCCCGCCGTGGCACAGCAGGATGACATCCTCGCGCACCGAGCGCGCGGCATCGGCGATGGCGTCGATCTCCTTGACGCAGGCGTCGAGCGTCTTCGCCGAGGTGGCGCCGATCGAGCCGCCGGTCGTCACACCCATATGGGCGACGACGATGTCGGCGCCGGCCCTGGTCATGGCGCGCGCCTCATCGGGATTGAAGACGTAGGGCGTGGTGAGCAGATCGAGCTGATGCGCCTCGGCGATCATGTCGACCTCGAGACCAAAACCCATGCTGGTCTCCTCGAAGCTCTGGCGCATGGTGCCGTCGAACAGGCCGACGGTCGGAAAATTCTGCACGCCGGAAAAGCCCATCGTCTTCAGCTCGGAAAGCAGCAGCGGCATGATGACGAAGGGATCGGTGCCGTTGACGCCGGCCAGCACCGGCGTCTTCTTCACCACCGGCAGCACCTCATAGGCCATCTCCTTGACGATCTCGTTGGCGTTGCCATAGGCGAGCAGGCCGGCGGCCGAGCCGCGCCCGGCCATGCGATAGCGGCCAGAATTGTAGATGATGATCAGGTCGATGCCGCCGGCTTCCTCGGCCTTGGCCGACAGGCCGGTGCCGGCACCACCGCCGACGATCGGCACGCCGTCGGCGATCATCCTGCGGAATTTCTCCAGGATTGTTTTGCGCGGGATGGCGGCCATGCTTGTCTGTCTCACTTCCTGGCGATGTCGAGGAACGCCTCGGCCGCAGCCTTGGCGAAGGCGGGATCGTTGATGTGCAGCGGCAGGCGCGTGACGGTGCGGTCTTTCGTCGGCTCGATCGTGCGCTCGATCGCATCGAACAGCGCCGCGTCGGCCTCCGCGTCGAAGAAGGCGCGGCCTTCTATATCGAGCGCCGAGACGCCCTTTTCCGGGATCAGGAAACGGACCGGGCCGTCGCAGCGGGCGAGGCGGTCGCCGATCCATTCACCGATCCGGCGGCATTCATCGGCCGTGGTGCGCATCAGCGTGACATTGGGATTGTGCTCGTAGAACAGTCGCCCACGATATTTGTCCGGGATGGTCGGTGGCGCCCAGAAGTTCACCATGTCGAGCGCGCCGACCGAGCCGACATAGGGCAGTTTGGTGCGGGCGATGGCGCCGAAGCGATCCTCGGTCGCCGGCAGCACGCCGCCGAACAGCAAATCGCAGACCTCGGTCGTGGTGATGTCGAGGACGCCGGCCAGCAGGCCGCTGTCGGCGAGCTTCTCCATCGAGCGGCCGCCGGTGCCGGTGGCGTGGAAGACCATGCAGTCATAGTCGGCGCGCAGGCGCTCGACGATCGCCGTCACGCAAGGCGTGGTGACGCCGAACATTGTGAGCCCGAGCGCCGGCTTGCCGGCCGCGATCGGCGCCGGTTTTGCCGCCATGCCGGCGATCGCCTGGGCGGCATTGTGCAACACGACGCGGGAGAGCCTGTTCAGTCCCGCCATGTCGGTGACCGACGGCATCATGATGATGTCGGACACGTCGACATAAGGCGCGGTGTCGCCGGAGGCCAGCGTCGAGACCATGATCTTCGGCAGGCCGAGCGGCAGCGCGCGCATGCCGGCGGTGACGATCGAGGTGCCGCCGCCGCCGCCGATGCCGATCATCCCGGCGATGTCGTCGCGCGAGCGGATGAAACCGGCGAAGGCGACGCCCATGCCGGCAACGGCGGCACCGCGGTCATCGATGCCGAGAACCGCACCGGCTCCCTTGGGATGATGCGCGGCGACCTCGCTGGCCGGGATATCGACCGGGACGGTCGCGCCCCGCGTGCCGATATCGACACGCACGACGGCGCCGCCCGCAGCAGCGACGGCATCGGCCAGGAAGGCAAGCTCCTCGCCTTTGGTATCGGCGGTGCCGACCACATAGATGCGCTTCATGCGCGTTTCCCCGTCGTCCGGCATGGTCGGCTTTGCCGCCTGCCTTCTTGCCCCACCCTTAAGCTCCTCGGCAAAGGCCTCGTCGCTGGTGGGGACCTAATTTTTTGCCCCACCCGTAAGCTCCTCGGCAAAGCCTCGTCGCTGGTGGGGACTCCGTCATTTGCCCGGCGTTGCGCCATTGCAAATTTTTGAGACGCGCGTATCGTATTGATATGGATGTCTCACGTCAACAAGCCGTCGCCAAGGATGAGGTCGCCCAGGCGCCTGCCGTCGAGAAGGGGGCGCGCGCCCGCACCAGGCGGCTGATGCTGGAGACGGCGACGCGGCTGATGCAGTCCGGCATGACACCCTCGGTCAGCGAGGTCGCGGAGGCGGCGGAGGTGTCGCGCGCAACCGCCTACCGGTATTTCCCGAGCCAGGCGGCGCTGGTGCAGGCCG
>NZ_RZSB01000570.1:0-3917 GCF_004023285.1 Mesorhizobium sp. M2A.F.Ca.ET.067.02.1.1 | reverse complement strand
GACCGAAGGTCATCAGGTGCCTCGGCCTGATTTCCGGATTGGACACATCCGGCGGCGCCACGAAGAAGGCTCCGGCGACCGGTTTCCTGAATTGCGGGATGGCCTGCACAGCGGCCGTGACGCCAAGCGAATGCGCAACGAGCACCACGGGCCGCTCAGCTTCGTTGACGGCGTTCGCCACGCTCGTCGTCCAATCCTCGCGCACGGGCTTGGTCCATTCCGCCTGCTCGACCCGGCGCGCCGTCGACAGTTTCGACTGCCAGCGGGTCTGCCAGTGCTCGGGGCCGGAATTGGTGTAGCCCGGCACGATCAGGATATCTGCGTCTTTGACTTTCATGGCGCGGATGTAGCGAGCGGCTGTGGCGGCTGCAACCCTGTCGCTAACATCGGGATGGCCGTAATTGTGAACAACTTGTTCGATTCTTGCTCTCTTGTGTGAACGATCGCAATCGACGATTTGGAGGGGGAACAAGAGCTGGCGGCCTGGAACCCCCATTTGGGGAATAGGCGCCGCCCAAACGGAGAGTTTGATGAGCGAACTGCCTTTTGCCGCGACCACCCCGGTCAGCGTGTCGCGTGTCGGGTTGAAGGCGCGCGATGCCGAGAGCCTTGCCGCCTATTATCGCGCGGTCGTCGGCCTGCAGGAATTGCGCCGCGCCGATGGCGCGATCACGCTTGGCGCCGCCAACCGGCCATTGCTGGTGCTTGAACAGGATGCTTCGGCGAAGCCCGACGATCCGCGCAGCGCCGGCCTTTTTCACACCGCTTTCCTGTTGCCGTCGCGAGCGGACCTTGGCCGCTGGATCAGCCACGCCGCCGCCAACCGTATCGGCATAGAAGGCGCCTCGGACCATCTGGTCAGCGAGGCGCTCTATCTGACCGACCCGGAAGGCAACGGCATCGAGATCTATGCCGACCGCCGTCCGCAGGATTGGAAATGGAACGGCGACAAGGTCGCCATGGCGACCGAGCGGCTGAACCTGCCGGCGGTGGTGGGCAGCGTGCCGGCGGGCGATGCCGGCTGGCAGGGCGCGCCGGAAAACACCATTGTCGGCCATGTGCATCTGCGCGTCGGCCGGCCGGAGGACGCCGAAGCCTGGTGGCATGACCAGTTCGCCTTCGACACCGTCGCAAAATATGGCAGCCAGGCGGTGTTCCTGTCGTCCGGCCATTACCACCATCATATCGGCGCCAATGCCTGGCAGAGCGCCAGTGCCGGCCGTCGCGATCCGTCACGCTCAGGTCTCGCCTGGGTAGAGATGCGCTCGGATAATGTGAAGGATGAAACGAGCCACGAGGATCCGTGGGGCACGGTGATCAGGACGGTGCCTGGCAAGGCTTGAGCTGGCTTCGGTGGCAGTGTCTTTCTCCCCGTCACTATACGGGGAGAAATGCCCGGCAGGGCAATGAGGGGCAGCGCCGAGTCTTGAGATTGTCTTTTCGTCCGCACGGCCTATAAGCGCAGTGATCGCCTAGGGCAGCGCCGCCCCTCATCCGCCCTTCGGGCACCTTCTCCCCGCGAACGGGGAGAAGGAAGGTCAAGCTTCCCCAAACACCCGCTTGAAGATCGTGTCGACATGCTTGGTGTGGTAGCCGAGGTCGAATTTCTCGCGGATCTCGCCTTCGGAGAGGGCCGCCGTCACGTCCTTGTCGGCCAGCAGTTCCTCGAGGAAATCGGCGCCGTGCTCCCAGACTTTCATGGCGTTGCGCTGCACCAGACGGTAGGCGTCCTCGCGTGACAGGCCGGCCTGGGTCAGCGCCAGCAGCACACGCTGCGAATGCACCAGGCCTCTGAACTTGTTGAGGTTCTTCTCCATGTTCTCGGGATAGACGAGCAGCTTGTCGACGACGCCGGTGAGGCGCGCCAGCGCGAAATCCAGCGTCACCGTCGCGTCCGGCCCGATCATGCGCTCTACCGAGGAATGCGAAATGTCGCGCTCGTGCCAGAGCGCAACATCCTCCATGGCAGGCAGGGCCATCGACCGCACCATGCGGGCAAGGCCGGTGAGGTTTTCGGTCAGCACCGGGTTGCGCTTGTGCGGCATGGCCGAGGAGCCCTTCTGGCCCGGCGAGAAATACTCTTCCGCTTCCAGCACTTCGGTGCGCTGCAGATGGCGGATCTCGACGGCGAGGCGTTCGACCGACGAGGCGATCACGCCAAGCGTGGCAAAGAACATGGCGTGCCGGTCGCGCGGGATCACCTGCGTCGATACCGGCTCCGGCTTCAGCCCGAGCTTCGCCGCCACATGCTCTTCGACATAGGGCTCGATGTTGGCGAAGGTGCCGACCGCGCCGGAGATCGCACATGTCGCGATATCCTCCCGCGCGTGCACCAGCCGGTCGCGGCAGCGCGAGAACTCGGCATAGGCTTGCGCCAGCTTGACGCCGAAGGTGGTCGGCTCGGCATGGATGCCGTGGCTGCGGCCGATGGTGACAGTGTCCTTGTGCTCGAAGGCGCGGCGCTTCAGCGCGGCGAGCAGGGCGTCGATGTCGGCGAGCAGGATGTCGCTGGCGCGGGTCAATTGCACCGCAAGGCAGGTGTCCAGCACGTCCGACGAGGTCATGCCCTGGTGGATGAAGCGGGCATCCGGTCCGACGAATTCGGCGAGATGGGTGAGGAAAGCGATGACATCATGCTTGGTGACGCGCTCGATCTCGTCGATCTTGGCGACGTCGAACTTGGCCGCGCCGCCTTTTTCCCAGATGGTCCTTGCCGCTTCCTTCGGGATGACGCCCAGTTCCGCCAGCGCATCGCAGGCATGCGCCTCGATCTCGAACCAGATGCGGAAGCGGGTTTCGGGCGACCAGATGGCGACCATTTCCGGCCGGGAATAGCGAGGGATCATCTGTTTTCAGTCCTGCCTGGGAGAAGCGTCGGCCGCGTCCTAACAGAGGCGGGCCCAATGCTCAACGCTACTGCCGCTCAAACCGGATGGCTAATGCCGGTTCCCGGCAATACCTGGCCCGGCAACGCAACAGCAACACAGGATCGATCCCTTAGGTACGGCCATTTCGCGTCGCGTGGCCGCGGCCGTCATCGGTCCGACATTTGTCTCAAGGACGTCATGCCTATCACTCCATGGTGAACGAGACGTGCCGCGCGATGCATCCAATCCGGCTTTCATTTGTTATTGTCGGCCCGTCTCGCACCCGAAAGGGCACATCCAGCGGAGAACCAGCATGAGCACCGACATCAGCAAGATACGCGGACATATGGAAGTGATCGGCGCCGACGGCGTCCATATCGGCACCGTCGACAAGGTCGAGGGCGACCGGATCAAGCTGACCAAGGCCGACAGCGGCATGGGCTCGCACAAGGGCCATCACCATTATATTTCGCTCGCCCTGGTCGGGGAGATCGACGGCCAGAAGGTCTGGCTTTCCGCGAATTCCGATGTCGCCGTAACCTTCGAGGAAGAAAAGTCCGATCCGACCTGATCGGCGCCGAGCCGTTCAGCGCGACGACCAGACAGGAAACAGATCGCCTTCGGCAGGCATAGCGGCATGGACGCCGCGGCTGATCGCGCGCGCCATGGTTGCGCCGGCCGCCGCGAACAGGTCTATCGCGGCATCGGCGCCGAGCTCGATGCCACTCCTGCCGGTCGCCAGGGCGAACACCAGATCGCCGTCCGCCGGCGTATGGGTCGGCCAGATGGCGCGGGCGAAGCCGTCATGCGCCGAAATCGCCAGCCGCTTGGCCGCGGCCTTGGTCAGCACGGCGTCGGTGGCGATAACGGCGATGGTGGTGCTGCCGGCTTCCCCATGTCCGCCAACACGCCGGTCGCGGTATTTCAGGAGGATCTTCCTGGCGTCTTCGGGCAGCGGATCAGGATAGCCCAGGCCGCCGCACTCGTCGCCGATCTCGAAGGGCGCCGCCCAGAAATGGCGGCTGCCGCCGACCGTCACCGAGCCAGTAG
>NZ_RZSB01000056.1:0-15405 GCF_004023285.1 Mesorhizobium sp. M2A.F.Ca.ET.067.02.1.1 | reverse complement strand
GCCCCCTCGTCCAGCCACGCCACATCCTCCGGCGTCAGCTTGATATCGAGCGCCCTGAGGCTGTCCTCCAGCTCGTCCAGCGTGCGCGGGCCGATCAGCGGGACCGACGGGAAGGGCTGCGCCAGCACGTAGGCCAGCGCGACATGGATCGGGCTTTTGCCGAGTTTTCGGGCCAGCTCGATCGCCCGGTCGCGGCGGGCGAAATTCCTTTCCGAGTACCAGACCCGCACCAGCTCCTCATTGTCAGTCCGGTCGCGGCCGGCGCGGTCGGTGAAGAAGCCGCGGCCCTGGCTCGACCAGGCGAAGTTCGGCATCTGCCGCGCCGTCAGCCAGGCCTTCCACGCATCGGTCGAGGAGGTGACGCAGCCGGCCCAGATCGGCTCCAGCATTTCGGCCAGCGAGAAATTGTTGGAGAGCGCGCCGGGCTTCTGCCTGCCGTTCTTCTCGGCATAGGCAATCGCTTCGTCCATGCGCTCCATCGTCCAGTTGGAGCCGCCGAACAGGCCGCGGATGCGGCCGGCCCTGGCCTCCGCGTCCATCGCGTCGACGAATTCGCCGACCGGCACGTCCGGATTGTCGCGATGCATGAAATAGATGTCGATATGATCGGTCTGCAGCCGGTCGAGCGACTGGGCGAGTTGCTTGCCGATCACATCGGGATAGCAGAGCGGCGAATGCGCACCCTTGGCTATGATGACCGATTTTTCGCGCACGCCGCGATTCTTAAGCCACTGCCCGAGCAGCGTCTCGGTGTAGCCGCCGCCATAGACAAAGCCGGTGTCGAACAGATTGCCGCCGGCCTCGAAATAGGCGTCGAGCAGGATCGAGCCGGAGGAGAAGCTGCGGAAATCCTCGAAGCCGAGCGCCAGAAGCGAGACGGGTTTCGGCAGGCTGGGGAGGACGCGCTTGCCGATGGCCGTGCCGTCGGTACGCAGCGGCCGGCCGGATATGGTGTTGAGGCGCTTAGCCGGCTTTTCGATCTCGTATTCGAGACCGACGGCGGCGCGCCACTTGTCGAGGACGCGCAGCGTGCCGAGGCTGTCGGCCCAGGACATGCCCGGCCAGGCGAATTCCTGCCTGCCTGCCTGGATTGCTTCGCCCGCGGCATCGACCTCGAAGGAGTAGAGGTGACGTGTCTCGTCAAGGCTGATCACCTCGCGAGCTGCCCCGGACCGGATCACCTCGATCCGGCCCGGCCCGACATCGCGGTCGCCGCCGGCGAACCAGAAATCGGGCACCTCGATCCGGCCCTTGGTGCCGAAAATGCGCAGCACATTGTCCTGGTCGAGCGAGATGCTGCAGGAGATTTCGGCGACGATGCCGCCGGCAAAGTGCAGCAAGGCGGAAGCCCATTCATCGACGCCGGATTGGCCGAGATGGGCCGCGCCCAGGACCTTGTCGGGTTCGGCAAAGGGCTGGCCCGTGGCGGCGCCGGCGATCAGCCGCGCCATCGAGACAGGATAGCCGCCGACATCGAGGATGCCGCCGCCGGCGAGGTCGTTGGCATAGAGCCGGTGCTCGGGCATGAAGCCCGGCATGGCGAAACCAAAACTCGACTTGATCATGCGCACTTCGCCGATGGCGCCCGACTTGATCAGCTCGACCAGCTGGCGTGTCTGCGGGTGCAGCCGGTACATGAAGGCTTCGCCCAGGAAGGTGCCGGCCTTGCGCGCGGCGTGCATCATGGCGTCGGCTTCGAAAGCGGTGAGCGCCAGCGGCTTCTCGCACAACACATGCTTGCCGGCCTCGGCCGCCTTGATCGCCCATTCGGCGTGGCCGGGATGCGGAATCGAAATGTAGACGGCGTCGACCTGGCTGTCTGCGAGCAGCGCGTCATAGCCGTCGAGGATGCGCGCGCCCGGAAAGACTTGCGCCAGGCCTGGCTTGGCAGGGTTGCGGGCGCCGAGCGCCTCAAGCGTGCCGGTGCGCGATCCTTTCACGCCGCCGGCAAAAGACTTGGCGATGCTGCCGGGCCCGAGGATGCCCCAGCGGATTTTTCCAGATGTCATGTCGAATTCTCCATGGGTCGCCGCCACGCCTTGGGGATCGGGCGGAAAAGAAAGTCAGCGAATCCTCGCGCCTGATTTGTCGAAAAGCAGCGAACGCTCGGCCTTGATCGAAACGGTGAAATGATCGCCGCCGGCGCGCTGGCGCGAGGCCTCGCGCTTGACGATCAGCTCCTCGGGCCCCGCGTTGGCGTAGACATAGCTCACGGAACCAAGATGCTCGGCGACGTCGGCCTTGACCGGAATGTCGCAATCGCCCTCGCCGGCCTCGAAGAAATGCTCCGGCCTGACGCCGAGCACAATTTCGGCGCCGATGGCGGGAAAAGCCTCGCGGAGCGGCTTGCGCAATCGTGCGCCGCCATGATTGACCAACTCGATGATCGCGGCGCTGTTCGACGTATCGACGACTTTGGCGCTGAGGAAATTCATCTTCGGCGAGCCGATGAAGCCGGCTACGAATCGGTTGGCTGGATCGTCATAGAGGTCGAGCGGCGCGCCGATCTGCTCGACATCGCCGGCCTTCAGCACGACGATGCGATCGGCCAGCGTCATCGCCTCGGTCTGGTCGTGCGTCACATAGATCATGGTGACGCCGAGCTCCTTGTGCAGGCGCGAGATCTCGACCCGCATCTGCACCCTGAGCTCGGCGTCGAGATTGGACAGCGGCTCGTCGAAGAGAAAAACCTGCGGCTCGCGCACGATGGCGCGGCCGATGGCGACGCGCTGGCGCTGGCCGCCGGAGAGCTGCTTCGGCCGGCGCTGCATCAATTCGTCGATGCGCAGGATCTCGGCGGCGCGTTTCACGCGGCGATCGGTGTCGGCCTTCGGGTTGCCGTTCATGCGGAGACCGAAGGAGAGGTTCTGCTCGACCGTCATATGCGGGTAGAGCGCGTAGGATTGGAACACCATGGCGATGCCGCGGTCGGCCGCCTCGACATCGTTCATCACCTTGCCGCCGATGGCGATGTCGCCGCCGCTGATATCCTCCAGCCCGGCGATCATTCGGAGCAAAGTGGACTTGCCGCAGCCGGACGGGCCGACGAAGACGACGAACTCCCCGTCGGCGATATCGATGTTGGCGCCGTGGACGACCTCGAAGGAGCCGAAGCGTTTTATGACATTGGTAAGGGTGACGGCGGCCATCGCGCTTCTTTCCTATTTGACCGCGCCGGCGGCGATGCCGGCGATGAAATGACGCTGCAACAGCACGAAGACGATGAGCATCGGAACCGTCAGCATCACGGCGCCGGCCATGATGCCGCCCCAGGAAACCTTGGTCAGGCCGATCAGCGTGCCGAGCGCCACCGGCGCCGTCATCGCGCCGGGCTGGCTGTTGATCAGCAGCGGCCAGAGATAATTGTTCCACGAGGCGAGGAAGAGGATGATCGCAAGCGCCGCCAGCATCGGGCGGGCCAAAGGCAGCGCCACGAACAGGAAGATGCGCCATTCCTTGACGCCTTCCACCCGCGCGGCGTCGAACAGTTCGGCGGGCATCATCGAGAAAGCCTGGCGCATGAAGAGCACGCCGAGTGAATTGAACAGCGGCGGCACGATCAGCGCGATCCAGGTGTTGGCCAAAGCGAAGTCGCGCGCCACCATGATGAATTGCGGGATGAGCACCACCGCGTAGGGAAGCGTGATGGTTCCGAAGATGATCGCCACCACCGCGCCCTTGCCGTGGAACTCGTACCGCGCCAGCGCCCAGCCGGCCATCGAGGTGAGCAGCACCGAAAGCACGGTGTAGGTCACAGCCACCGAGACCGAGATGCCGATGGCGCCGACGAAATTGGTGTCGCGCTGCAGATTGTTGAAATTGTCGATGAAGCCGTCATGCGGCAGAAGCTCGATGCCGGGGCTGAAGATGCCGTTGTCGGGCATGGTGGAGAACACCACCATCATCCACAGCGGGAACAGCCAGATCAGCGCCAGCGGCGTCAGGAAGAGATGCAGCAGGATGCTGCGGCCGAGCCTTGCCTGCGAGCGAGAGGTCATTTCGGCTCCCTCATCAGCCAGAGCTGCACCAAAGTGATGGCGATGGCGAGGCCCGCCATGGTGTAGGCGACGGCCGAGGCGTAGCCGAAATTGAGCGAGCGAAAGCCCTGGCGGTAGAGCAGCAGGCCGAGCGTCTCGGTCCCACCGCCGGGGCCGCCGCGTTCGGTGATCAGAAACGGCTCGGTGAAGAGCTGCATGGTGCCGATGATCGACAGCACGGCGCAAAAGACGATGACGGGCTTCAACAGCGGCAAGGTTATGTGGAAGAACTGCTTCACCTTGCTGACGCGGTCGAGCGTCGCCGCCTCGTAGACGTCCTCCGGAATGGACTGCAGGCCGGCGAGGATGATGATGGCGTTGTAGCCGGCCCAGCGCCAGGTCACGGCGATCATGATCAACGCCATGGCCGGCGTGACGTTGGAGAACCAATCGACCTTGGGCAGGCCGACGCTGTTGAGCAGCTTGTTGACGATGCCGAAATCGAGGCTGAACATCAGGCGAAAGGCGGCCGAATAGGCGACCTCGCCGACCACGACCGGGGCGAAGAAGGCGAAGCGATAGAGGCCTCGCGCCTTCAAGAGCGGCGAATTCAGAAGCACCGCCATGACGATCGCCAGCGCAATCATCACCGGCACCTGGATGACCAGGATCAGCAGTGTGTTCTTCAGCGCATTGTAGAAGGCGGGGTCGCCGATCAGGCGGCCCCAGTTGAAGGCCGGCGCGAAACGCCACGGCACGGTCCGCGTCGCCTGGAAGGAGATCAGGAAGGACGAGATGATCGGCCAGATCCAGAAGACGGCGAAGATCAAGAGGTAAGGCGTGAGGAAGCGGTACGCGGTGGCGTTCTGAGTGCGCATCGGCTTCCTCCTTTCTTTGTGTTTTCCTTCTCCCCTTGTGGGAGAAGGTGGCCGCGCAGCGGCCGGATGAAGGGTGTTCCAGCGGAGCGAGACGTTGGCATTCCCTGGAGCACCCCTCATCCGTCTTGGCGCTGCGCGCCAAGCCACCTTCCCCCACAAGGGTGGAAGGCAAGGCGCGCTTACTTCACCGGCAGGCCCGTCGCCGCGGCGATCTGCTTGGCGGCGTCGTCGAGCGCGGCCTTGGCGTCGGGATAGCCGTTGGCCAGATATTTGGTCTGCACGGCGCGGACGATTATCTCGGCGTCGCTCTGGAACTGGGTGCCGCGGCTCGGCACCACCTTGGGCAGCGTGGAGAGGATATCCTTCCAGACCGGCTGGCCGCCCCAATATTCCTGGCCCTGCGCGGCGTAGGGATCGTCGAGGGCAGAGACCAGCGACGGCACCAGGCCGAAATCCTTCAGCATGGTGATCTGGCCGTCGTTGGTCCCCAGCGTGTATTTCAGATAGGCGTAGGCCGCTTCCTTGTTCTTCGAGGCCGATGTGATGGCCAGCGACGAGCCGCCGAGATTGGCGGCGCGCGGGCCGTCGGCGGTCAGGCTCGGCATCAGATAGACGCCCCATTTGCCGCTTTCCTTCGGCGATTCGGTGCGGATCGTGCCTTCATACCAGCCGCCATAGACCTGGGTGGCGACGGTGCCGGCGGTGTTATTGGTGATCTTGGTCGACCAGTCGGCCGACGACACGATGCCGGCGTCCTTCATCTCCTTGACCTTGGTCATGGCGTCGACGCATTTCGGCTCGGCCACGGTGATCGACTGGCCGTCCTCGGCGAAATAGGCGCAGCCCTGCTCGTTGGAGATCATGCGGAAAAATTCGGTGTCGCCGTTGAAATCGGCATTGGTCATCGACACGCCGGGATTGGCGGCCTGGATCTTCTTGCCGGCGGCGATGAAATCGTCCCAGGTCTTGATCGAGGCCGGATCGACGCCTGCCTTCTCGTAGAAGTCGCGGCGGTAGAAGACGGCGACCGGGCCGGAATCCCATGGCATGGCATAGGCCTTGTCGCCGACCTCGAGCTCGGTGCGCTTGAAATCGGGGAATTTCTTCTGGTCTTCGGCGGTGTAGCCCAGCGTGTGCAGGTCGACGAAGCAGTCCGGGAACTGGCTCCAGTAGTTCTCGGCCTCGCCGTTCTCGATCGTGACGATGTCGGGCAGTCCGACGCCGCCGGCGGCGCAGCCGGCGATCGACTTGTCATAGGTCGGCTGGTTGCCGAGGTCCTGAACCGTGACCTTGATGTCGGGATATTTCTTGTTGAAGCCCTCGACCGTCGACTTCAGCGACGAAGCGGCGATGTTCCAGCTCCAGATGGTGATCTCGCCGGACTGCGCCAGCGCCGGGCCTGAACCCAGGGCAAGCAACAGCGCGGCGCAGGTCAGTGTCGTGCGCATTGAAATCCTCCCATTTCATTTGCTCTCTCGCTGTGAGCGTGGCTAGACTATGCGGCGCGGAAGGCTTGTCCCCGACAGAGGGAATAAGAAGTTGGCGGAAAGTAAGATGCCAGAGCGTCCGTTCTACCAGCCTGGCGCGAGCAGCGTCGAAGGCCTGCCGCTGGCCTTGCAGATGTTCCACAATCATCCGCTGGTGATGCTGAAGCCGCATTGGCACGCCCAGGTCGAGGTGAACTTCATCGTGCAGGGCAGCGTGCACTACCGCATGGCCGAGCATGAGATCGCGCTGTCGGCCGGCGAGATGTGCCTGTTCTGGGGCGGCCTGCCGCACCAGATGGACGATCTGACCGACGACGCTGTCTATGCCGGCGCGCATCTGCCGCTGGTGCATTTCTTCAGGCTGCATCTGCCGGCCGATGTCCGCCACCGGCTGATGACCGGCGCGACGCTGGTGACGAATGCCACCGATCAATCCGACAATGACAATTTCAAGCGCTGGAACGATTATGCGCGCTCGGGCGATCCGGCCAGGACAGAGCATGCCGTCAACGAGCTGCTGCTTCGGCTAGAGCGGGTGCGTTTCGAGCCCTACCGGCTGGTGCCCGGAACCGCCGCCGGGCATGGCGCGGGCAGCCCCTTCGACCAGCAGTCCTCACGCAATGTCGGGCGCATGTGCGATTTCATCGCCGAGAATTTTCTCTACGATATCGACTGCGTGAACATCGCTTGCGCCGCCGATATCCATCCCAAATACGCCATGAGCCTGTTCAAGAAATCGACCGGCATGACGCTCAACGAATATGTCAGTCTCTTGCGGCTGAGCTATGCGCAGGCACTTCTGATGCATGAGGACGCCAATGTGCTGAAGGTCGCGATGGACTCCGGCTTCGGCTCGCTCAGCGCCTTCAACAAATCGTTCCGCAAGCTTGCCGGCATGTCGCCGTCCGATTTCCGCCGGGCGGGCGCCGCGCGGTGACCGCCAAAGCGGATCCGGATCAGGCGGCTTTCACCGCCGGGAAGCTGACCGTGACGCCGAGACCCGGTTTGCAATCCTCCAGCGTTATCGCGGCGCCATGCAAGTCGGCCACAGCCTTGGCAAGGCTGAGACCCAGGCCGCTGCCCGGCGTCGTGCGGCTCGCATCCAGGCGGTAGAGCCGCCGGAACACCTTTTCACGCTCCTCGGCGGGAATGCCCGGGCCATTGTCGCGGACATGGATGAGCACGTGACTGCCATCCCTGGTCACCGAAAGCCCGATCGCCGTGCCCGGCGGGCAATGCCGGAGCGCGTTCTCGACAAGATTGGCGAGCATCTGCATCAGCAGGTCCCGGTCGCCGTGAACGTACCATTTCGTATCCGGAAGGATGGTCGTCGACAGCGACTTGCCGTCGTCGTCCGCGACATCGGCATAAACCTCGCCGATGGTCTCGACGATCGGCCCGACATCGAGATCGACGAAACGCGCCTTGCGGGCGCCGGCCTCGATCTGGGCGATGCGCAGCAGCGCGTCGAATGTGCTGTTGATCTGCTGGCTCTCGGCGCGGGCGTCGGTCAGCTCGGCCGAGACATCCTCGCCCGATGCCGTCTTGTCGGCGGCCTGCTCCAGGATCATCTGCAGCCGGTTGAGCGGCGTCTTGAGGTCATGGGCGATGTTGGCGCTCACCTCGCGCATGCCGTCGACCAGCGCCGACAGGCGCTCTAGCGCGGCATTCACCTGAGCAGAGACGGCGTCGATGTCGTCGCCGCTGCCGATCAGCGGAATGCGCGCGTCGAGCCGCCCATGCGAGACGTCGACCATGGTGCTGGCGATGCCATCGAGGCGCCGCTGGACACGCGAGGCGAGCACGGCGCCGCCGCCGATCGCCAGAACGGTGATGACGAGCGTAGCCCAGCCGAAGCTCATCAGCACGATCCTTTCGAGATCCTCGGTTTCCGAAAGCGAGAAGGCGACGGTCAAATTGTTGTCGCCGACCGTGCCCGAATAGGCGCGGTATTCGGTACCTGGCGGCACGCCCGGCAAGTCGGCTGCGAACATGGAAAACCCATCCGGCAGGCCGGAGGCGGTGAAATCGCCGGCGAGGCGGTTGCCGGCCTTATCGGTGAGGGAAAAGATCTGGTCCTTGTCCTGGCTGAACTGGGCATGGTCCCTGACGGTGGAGACGAGATCCTCCTCGTCGCTCTCGGCATGGGTCGCGGCGATCAGCGAGTAGGTCTCCTTGATCGACTGATCGAGCTGCCTGGCGAGCGAGGCACTCATCAGTTGATAGACGACCGCGCCGGACAGGATGAAGGCAAGCAGGAACAGGAAAGCGAAGGTCAGCGCCAGCCTGAACGGCGTGCTGCGCAGCAGGCTGGAGCGCCTATCGCTCATGCGCGCGCGAAGGCGCTTGGTCGCCCGGCAATCGCGGATGCGGGATCAGGCCGGAACATGCAGGCTGTAGCCGGTGTTGCGCACCGTATGGATCAGCGGCACGTCGAAGGGCCTGTCGACCTTGGCCCTCAGCCGGCTGATATGCGTCTCGACGACGCTGGTCTTGGGATCGAAGTGAAAATCCCAGACGCGCTCCAGCAGCATGGTGCGGGTGATGACGCGCCCCTCGCCGCGCATCAGCACCTCAAGCAGGCTGAACTCGCGCGGCTGCAGGTCGATCGGCTGACCCTGTCTGGTCACGCGGCGCTGGATCAGGTCCATTTCGAGGTCGGCGACTCGCAGCGCCGTCTTCTGCTCCTGCGCCGCCGGCCGGCGGCCAAGCGCATGAATGCGGGCAAGCAGCTCCGAAAAGGCGAAGGGCTTGACCAGATAGTCGTCGCCGCCCGCCTCCAGGCCCTCGACGCGGTCGTCGACGCCGCCGATCGAGGTGAGGAAGATAGCCGGCGTATGGATGCCGGCGGCGCGCACGGCCTTGATCATCGACAGGCCGTCGAGGCCGGGAACCATGCGGTCGGCGACGATCACGTCATAGGCGTTGCGGGTCGCGGCGAAGAGGCCGTCATGGCCGTCGCGCAAAAGATCGCAGACATGGCCGGCCTCGGTCAGCCCGCGGACGATATAGTCGGCGGTTCTCGGATCGTCCTCAACAAGCAGAAGTCGCATCGCCCCGTGCTGTCCTTGCCGCAACCTCGCCGGCATGGCGGCGCCGGCCGGCTCTTTCCTGGCTGGTTCTCCAGGATAGGATGCCGAAACGCGTGAAGCGGCTCTCGGGCGGCATCATGCCCCATCTCGTCGTCTCGGCGCAATTCCGGACGGATTGCACCAACCATCTGCTTTACGCATTCGGGGACCGAAGACCGCTACACATTTTTGCGAGACGGCTGGTTCAGGGATCGCGCTCAGTCGAGCAGGGCCTGCTCGTCCTCGTCGATCAGGCTCTTCAGCGTCATATAAAGAACGATGACCACGATAGAGCCGAGGAAGGTCAGGCTGGTGAAAGTGGTGCCGAAGCCCATGCCGCCATATTCGACCGGCCGCGCCAGCAGGTCGCCGAAGGAGGCGCCGAACGGTCGGGTCAGGATATAGGCGAGCCAGAAGGCGAGGATGGCATTCAGGCCGAGGACGAAATAGCCAAAGGCGATCGCCGCGATGACGCCGCCAAAGATAAGGCCAGTGGCGAGATAGCCAAGGTCGAAGCGCTCGGCGACCAGATCGCCGGCGGCGGTGCCCAGCGAGAAGGTGAACAGGATCGCCAGCCAGTAGAAGATCTCGCGCCGGGTGGTGAAGACGGTGTGGATCGACAGGGTCTTCTCACTGGCGTACCAGGCGATGAAGGTCAGGGCGAGGGCGACCGAGAAGATGATGGTCGTCGTCTCCAGCCGCACGCCGAAATTGTCGACGAGGTTGTCGGTGACCAGGGTGCCGACGACGCTGGTCAGGACGACCGCCAGCCAGTAGGCCCAGGGCACGTAACGCTTCTGCGCGAATTGCAGGACAAGCGCGACAATGAGAATGCCGCTCATGATCAGCGATGTGACGGTAAGGCCGAGACCGAGATTGACGGCGAGATAGTCCGCCGCCGTCTCGCCCATGGTCACCGCCATGATCTTGATCAGCCAGAAATCGAGGGTGACGTCCGGGGCCCTGTTCAGTTCGGACCCGTATTCGTTGGCTGTCATGGTCATGGCGATGGCGTCATCCTGTAAGGGCCGGTCGTCGGTGCTCTGTTCAAGCCGACAATCCAAGCCGACAACTCGGGGCCGTCAGGCTAGGCGGGTAAATTCACCGCGGCCTGTCCGCATCCTTACAAATTCGTAAGGTCGGCCAAAAACATTCGCCGGGTCTCATCATCGCCAGGGGGAAGGGTTAGAGAAAGCCCGGCGTCCGTCTCGGCGCCGCAGCGGTGAGAAAGAATGGCCTCCCTCAAAGCGGCGCCGAAAGCGTTCGACCAGCACAAGCGCCTGATCTTCGTACAGGTGGCAGCCGTGCTTGCCGTCATCCTGCTTCTTTTCAGCAGACCGGCGCTGGCCGAAGGATCGAACGGACATGAAGCGCTGGAGACGATCGGCTTCGCGATGGTGCTGGCCTGCTTCCTTGGCCGTCTATGGAGCATCCTTTTCGTCGGCGGCAGGAAGAATGACGAGCTGATCGTGTCCGGCCCGTTCTCGATGACCCGGAACCCGCTCTATTTCTTCTCGACCGTCGGCGCGGTCGGTATCGGACTGATGTTCGGCTCGGTGCTGGCGGCCGCGATGCTCGGCCTGGCAAGCTTGCTCATCTTCCGGTTCACCGCGCGCAAGGAGGCCGCGTATCTCGCCGGCAAGTTCGGCGCGGCTTACGCGGCCTATGCCGAACGCACGCCGTCCTTCTGGCCGAATCCGATGCTTTATCGCGACGAGGCGCAGTGGCTGTTTTCGACGGGCGCGCTGAGGAACACGTTCCGCGACGGGCTCTATTTCATGGCTCTGTTTCCGGTGATCGAGGCGGTCGAGTTTGTCCGCCTCAGCGGTCACCTGCCGACGCTTTTCACTGTTTATTAGTTCCCGGGACGGAACGACCGGCGGCTATGTTTGCTTGGCAGGCGACATAGGTTGGAGATTGGCCGAAGCGCCCATCGCGATCCATGCCGTGACGTCGAGGCGTTGCCACGCTGCAGAATTCTGCGCCGCTTCGTTCCCCGGCAAAGGTCACGGAATGGATCCTCGGGTCTGCGCTCCGCTTCGCGTCGCTCCGCCCGTGGATGACGAGGTTGGGAGGCTTGCGCCAATCCCCACCGTTTGCGCTGATTTGCCAGACTACAAACGCCCCTCAGCGCGCCTTGTCGCGCGCGGCGCGGCGCGTGCTCTCCAGGAGAATCGCCAGGCAGCCGGCGAGAAGCAGGAAGCCGCCGATGAGCGGCGGCAGCCCCAGGACTTTCACCGCGGCGGTGACGAGCGCGATCAGGATCAGCGCCAGCAGAGCCAGATTGCCGTCGTCGACGAACATGCCGACGACTTCCTTGAAGACAAGACGGATCATCGGGCGACTCCCTTGGCGGGCGCCGGATAGGCGCCGCGCAGCCAGCGCATGATGGCGAAGGATGCGGCGGCGATGACGGTAAAGATGGCGAGCAGAGCGAGGTCGGCGCCCGGCCAGTCCGCGCCAAGGCCTTCGCCGGTCCAGAACACGCCGAAGCTGGTCAGCATCAGCCCGACGACGAATTTCAGCGAATTTTCCGGCACGCGCGCCAGGGGCCGGTGCACGGCAAGGCCGATCAGCATCACCAGCACGAAGGCCGCCAGCGCGCCAAGGCCGGCATAAAGCGTCTGGCCATGTGCGGCGCCGACGGCAATGACGATGAACACCACCTCGACGCCCTCGAGCAGCACCGCCTTGAACGACGCGACGGCGGCCAGATAGTCGGCCCGGCGGTCGCCGGCCTGCCGGCGCAGCACCTCCGTCTCCTTGGAAAAGGCCTGTTCCTCGTCATGCAGCGCGATCACGCCGACGCTGCGCAGGATCGCCTTTCGCAGCCAGCGCATGCCGAACAGGATCAGGAGCACGCCGACCGTCAATTGCAGGACGTCGATGGGGACGAGCGCCAGCAGCGGCCCGAAAATGAGCACCAGCGCCGCAAGCAGGGCGAGCGCCAGGGCAGCGCCGGAGAGCGCTGGGCGCCAGCTGCGCGTCACCCCAACGGCGAGCACGATGGTGAAGGCTTCGACGACCTCGACGAAGGACGCCAGGAAAGAGGCCGTCACGGTGGAAAGTATCGGTGTCAGGCCATGCATCAAAGGCTTCGTCCAGGAATCACGATCGGCGGGAACGATACAGCGCTCCGGCAGCGGCGAGAATGCGGAGATGAGCTTATCTGGTTCCGCATGGTGCGAGGGGTGCGGAGCATTTCGAGGAACTCATTGACGGTCTGTATCCGTTCGGTGTCCGTTGTATCGCGGCGCTGCCCTGGCTATCTGCGGGAGCAACAAGGCATTTGAGCGGCCGATGTGCCGCCCCAGCAGGAACGGAGCACATGAAGAAGATCGGATTTCTGTCGTTCGGGCATTGGTCGCCCTCGCCGCAATCGGGCACGCGCTCGGGCGCCGACGCGCTGCTGCAGTCGATCGACCTCGCGGTCGCGGCCGAGGAGCTCGGCGCCGATGGCGCCTATTTTCGCGTCCACCATTTTGCCCGGCAGCTCGCCTCGCCGTTTCCGCTGCTGGCCGCGGCGGGCGCGAAGACCAAGCGGATCGAGCTCGGCACCGCCGTCATCGACATGCGCTACGAGAATCCGCTTTACATGGCCGAGGATGCGGGCGCCGCGGACCTCATCGCCGGCGGGCGCTTGCAGCTCGGAATCAGCCGCGGCTCGCCCGAGCAGGTGATCGATGGCTGGCGCTATTTCGGCTACGTGCCGCAAGAGGGCAAGAGCGACGCCGACATGGCGCGGAACCACGCCGAAATCTTCCTCGACCTGTTGCGCGGAGAAGGTTTTGCCCAGCCCAACCCGCGGCCGATGTTCCCCAACCCGCCCGGCCTGCTCAGGCTTGAACCCTTCTCGGCTGGCCTGCGCGATCGCATCTGGTGGGGCGCGGCCACCGACGCCACCGCCGTATGGGCAGCCAAGCTCGGCATGAACCTGCAGAGCTCGACGCTGAAATTCGACGAGAGCGGCGAGCCGCTGCATGTCCAGCAGGCCAAGCAGATAAGGGCCTATCGCGCCGCCTGGAAGGAAGCCGGCCACACGCGGGAGCCGCGCGTCTCGGTCAGCCGCAGCATCTTCGCGCTCGTCAACGACATGGACCGCGCCTATTTCGGCGGCAGCGAGGGCCAGGACCACTTTGGCTATATCGAGCCGGAGAAGCGCGCCGTGTTCGGCCGCTCCTATGCCGCCGAACCGGACAGGCTGGTCGAACAGCTCAAGGAGGACGAGGCGATCGCCGAGGCCGACACGCTGCTGCTCACCGTGCCCAATCAGCTCGGAGTGGATTACAACGCCCATGTCATCGAGTCGATCCTGAAGCACGTCGCGCCGGCACTCGGCTGGCGGTGAAGGCGGTTGGGCGGTGGTATCATGCCGGCGATGATGATCAACATTTGACTCTATGACAGGCCTGCGGGCGCCAAACCGCCGGCGTTAGCGCCACCCCTCATCCCCTGCCGGGAACTTCTCCCCGTATAGTGACGGGGAGAAGGCGCTGGCCGCGGCCTGGGTGCTTGTTCTGCAGCGCTGGCGATTGGCGAAACCGTTCGCGGCAGCGTCTTTCTCCCTGTCACTATACGGGGAGAAATGTCCGGCAGGACAATGAGAGGCGGCGCCGGCCTCTCAGGCACAGGCGCAGGCAGCACTTCAAATGGTGCCCTCGGCAGCTGCTTCCCGATATTGACACTCGCCAAAACTGCGGCTTCCTTATGCGTAATCGGTTGCGTAACCGATTGCGGAGTGAACGGAAGGCTCGGGCATCGGCTGTGGCGGTTTGGCGTCAACGACAATTACCTTGTCGTCGTGCCTGCCGTCATCCTAGACGCGTACCGAGTAAGTGCAGAAGATCCGCCTGATCGATTCCAGTAGGGTGCGTAGCGGTTTTCAGTCCGGGAATTGCGCAGGAAGATGGAGCGGGTTAGCGATTCCACGCTAAAGCGCTCTCGGAAGCTACCGGGACCAGGGCCCATGACGACCATTGCCGATGTTGCGCGTCACGCGGGGGTGTCCGTCGCAACGGTCTCGCATGTGATGAACCATACCCGCCATGTCGAGCCGGAAACGGCCGAGCGCGTGCGCGCCGCGATCACGGCGCTGCGCTACAGCCCGAACTCGGTGGCGCGGAGTCTGCGGCGCGGCGAGACCAAGACCATCGGCCTGCTGCTGCCCGACAATTCCAACCCGTTCTTCGCCAGCGTCGCTCGGCAGATCGAGGATGCCGGCTTCCTCTCCGGCTACACGGTTATCCTGTGCAACTCCGACGGCAACGCCGCAAAGGAGGAGCGCTACCTCTCGGTGCTGATGGCCAAGCAGATCGACGGGCTGATCTTCGCCGGCTCGTCCGATCATGCGCGGGTGTTCGCCCGCCTGCTGCCCAGCATGCCGGCGGTGCTGCTCGACCGCGAGATCCAGTCGGTCAATGTCGATTCGGTGCTGGTCGACCATGACCATGGCGGCTATCTCGCCGGCAAACATCTGGCCGGACTCGGGCATGAAAAGCTCGGTGTCATCGGCGGCCCGCGCGATTCCAGTTCCAGCCCGGCCCGCCTGCGCGGTTTCGCGCGCGCGCTCGAAGAGGCGGGCCTCGAGCTGCCGGCCTCGTCGATCGTCGATTCCGACTATCATTTCGCCGGCGGGCGCCTGGCGATGGAGCAGCTGATGGCGCAGGCGCCGGGCATCACGGCGGTGTTCGCCTGCAACGACCTGATGGCGATGGGCGCGGTCACGGCGCTGCGCTCGCGCGGCTTGCGGGTTCCCGACGACATCTCGATGGTCGGGTTCGACGACATCCCCTATGCCGTCACCACTTGGCCGCCGCTGACGACAATCGCGCAGCCGGTCGAAAAGATCGGTACGCGTGCGGTGAGCCTGCTGCTCGAGAGGCTGGCCGAGCCGGAAGCGCCGTCAAGGCGCGAGGTGCTGGCGCCGGTGCTGGTCGAGCGGGAGAGCTGCGCGGCGCGGGGGTAGCACGTTATCTCCCCCCTTGAGGGGGAG
>NZ_RZSB01000569.1:0-3921 GCF_004023285.1 Mesorhizobium sp. M2A.F.Ca.ET.067.02.1.1 | reverse complement strand
TGCTGGTGGTGTCGGTCGAGCTCGACGAGATCCGCTCGCTTTCCGACCGCATCCTGGTGATGTTCGCCGGCCGTGTCGTCGGCGAGCGCGGCCCCGAGGCGACCGAAGGCGAACTCGGCTTGCTGATGGCCGGCGTCGAGCACCAGGAGGCCGCCGAATGAGCACGCCCTATGCCAAGCTGCCGGCCTGGGCCGATTACGGGCTGATCCCGCTGATCAACCTGTCGGTCGCCTTCATCGTCGCCGGTTTCGTCGTCATGCTGGTTGGCGAGAACCCGTTCCGCGCTGCCGTCATCCTCGTCGAAGGCGCCTTCGGCAGGGGCACGGGCATCGCCTTCACGCTCTTCTATGCCACCACCTTCATCTTCACCGGACTGTCGGTGGCGGTGGCGGCGCATTGCAGCCTGTTCAATATCGGCACCGAGGGCCAGGCCTATATAGGCGGCCTGGGCATCGCGCTCGTTTGCCTGAGCCTCGACAGCGTGATGCCCTGGTGGGTGATCTTTCCGATCGCGATCGTGGCCGCCGCGGCGTTCGGCGCGCTTTGGGGCCTGATCCCGGCCTATCTGCAGGCCAAGCGCGGCTCGCACATCGTCATCACCACCATCATGTTCAACTTCATCGCGGCCTCGGTGATGGTCTATCTCTTGGTCGGCGCGCTGAAGCCGGCCGGCTCGCAGGCGCCGCAGACGCGCAATTTCCTTGCCGGGGCGGAACTGCCGAAACTCAACTGGGTGATTGAATTGTTCGGCGCCAAGATCCGCTCGGCGCCGCTCAACATCTGCTTCCTGCTGGCTCTGGTCATGGCCTTCCTGGTCTGGCTGCTGATCTGGCGCACCCGGCTCGGCTATGAGATGCGCACCTATGGCCACAGCCCGAAGGCCGCGCGCTACGCCGGCATTTCGGAAACCCGCATCATCATCACCGCGATGATGATCTCAGGCGCGCTGGCCGGCATGATGGCGCTCAACCCCGTCATGGGCGACCAGCACAATGTCGCGATCGATTTCGTGTCCGGCGCCGGCTATGTCGGCATCGCGGTGGCGCTGATGGGCCGGCTGCATCCGGTCGGCATCGTCCTGGCGGCGATCCTGTTCGGCATGCTCTACCAGGGCGGCGCCGAGCTTGCCTTCGAGATGCCGGCGATCAGCCGCGACATGATCGTCATCATCCAGGGCCTTGTCATCCTGTTCGCCGGCGCGCTGGAACATATGTTCAGGCCTTATATCCAGGCGCTTTTCGCCTCGGTCAGTCCGAAGTCGGTCGGCATGCAGGCGGTCAAGGGGACAGGGGCCTGAAATGGACATGTTCAATGCAATCGTCCAGGTGCTGGACTCGACCATCCGCCTTTCTGTGCCGCTGCTGCTCGCCTGCCTTGCCGGTCTTTATTCGGAGCGCGCCGGCATCTTCGACATCGGGCTCGAAGGCAAGATGCTGGTCGGCGCCTTTGCCGGCGCGTCGGCTGCCGCCGTCTTTCACTCAGCCTTCATCGGCCTCGGCATGGCGATCCTGATCTCGGTCGCCTTCGCCATGGCGCACGGCTTTGCCTCGATCACGCATCGCGGCAACCAGATCGTCTCGGGCGTCGCGATCAATTTCGTTGCCGCCGGTTCGACGATCATCCTTGGCCAGGCCTGGTTCCAGCAGGGCGGGCGCACGCCGGCGCTGCAGCCGGGCGAACGCTTCGAGGCGATCATCTGGCCCGGCGCCGAGGCAATCAGGGATGTGCCGATCATCGGACCGATCTATGCCGAGCTGATCTCGGGCCATTCGATCCTGGTCTATTTCGCCTTCGCCATGGTGCCGTTCACCTGGTGGGTGCTGTTTCGCACCCGCTTCGGGCTCAGGATGCGCGCCGTGGGCGAGAACCCGGCCGCCGTCGACACCGCGGGCATCTCGGTCGCGTGGCTGCGCTATCGCGCGCTGATCTGCACCGGCATTCTCACCGGCGTTGCCGGCGCCTACCTGTCGATGGTCCAGAATGGCGGCTTCGTGAAGGACATGACGGCGGGCAAGGGCTATATCGCGCTGGCCGCGTTGATCTTCGCCAAGTGGAAGCCGGTTAACGCCATGTTCGCCTGCCTGCTGTTCGGCTTCCTCGACGCGGCCTCGATCCGCCTGCAGGGGTCGCCGCTTCCCCTTGTCGGCAAGGTGCCGGCGCAGTTCATGCAGGCGCTGCCCTATGTGCTGACCGTCATTCTGCTGGCGGGCTTTATCGGCAAGGCCATTCCGCCGCGCGCCGGCGGTGTGCCCTATGTCAAGGAACGCTAAGGTCGGGAACGCTGAGGTCGGGAACGCTGAGGCTGGATCTTGGTTCGGCGACCGGCATTTGAACAAGATCGTGGGAGAGAAGAAGCGGATGTCGCATGATCTGTTCGAAGCGGCGAAGACGGCGATGGGCAAGGCCTATGCGCCCTATTCGAAATTCCCGGTGGGCGCCGCGCTTCGCACCGAGGACGGGCGTGTCTTCACCGGCGCCAATATCGAGGTGGCGTCCTATCCGGAAGGATGGTGCGCCGAGACGACCGCGCTCGGCCACTACATCATGGGCGGCGGCGGCAGGATCGTCGAGATCGCCGTGATCGCCGAACGCATGGCCAAATGTTCGCCCTGCGGCGGCTGCCGGCAGCGGCTGGCGGAATTCTGCCGGCCGGACACAAAGCTCTATCTCTGCGACGACACCGGCGTGGCCGAGACGGTCACCATGGGCGAGATGCTGCCTTACGGCTTCAGGGGCGATATCCTGAAATGAAGGAAGCGCTGGATCATCTGGTCGAGAAGCTGGACGGGCTGGCGCCCAAGGCGGCGCTTGTGCTGGGCTCGGGCCTTGGCGGGCTGGTCGACCAGGTCAAGGATGCCAGGCGCGTCTCTTATGCCGAGTTGCCGGGCTTCCCGCGCAGCGGTGTTTCAGGCCATGCAGGCGAGGTGGTTGCCGGGCATTTCGCCGGCACGCCGGTGCTGATGCTGTCCGGCCGCGCGCATTACTACGAGCATGGCAACGCCGCCGCGATGCGCCCGGCGCTGGAGGTGCTGACCGGCATCGGCATTTCTCACCTCATCCTCACCAACGCCGCCGGCTCGGTCGATCCCGAGATGGGACCTGGGTCGGTGATGCTGCTCACCGACCACATCAATTTTTCCGGCTCCAACCCGCTGATCGGCGAGCCGAGCGACCGCCGCTTCGTCGGCCTCACCGAGGCCTACGATGCCGGCCTGCGCGGCGCCATCGAAAAGGCGGCGAAGGCGACCGGGACTTCGCTGCACAAAGGCGTCTATATGTGGTTCTCCGGACCCTGCTTCGAAACGCCGGCCGAGATCCGCATGGCGCGCGTCATGGGCGCCAACGCTGTCGGCATGTCGACCGTGCCGGAGGTCATTCTCGCGCGTTTCCTCGGCCTCAAGGTCGCCGCCTGCTCGGTCATCACCAACCTGGCGGCCGGCATGACCGGAGCGGAACTCTCGCACCAGGAAACCAAGGACATGGCGCCGATCGGCGGCGCGCGGCTGGCGACGATCCTGCGGCGGGTCTTCCAGGACGGCTTGCCCGACTGATGCTGCCGCAGGAGATCATTCGCCGCAAACGCGACGGCCACAGGCTCTCGTCCGACGAGATCGCGGCCTTCGTCGCCGGGCTGACGGCCGGCACCATTTCCGAAGGCCAGGTCGGCGCTTTCGCCATGGCGGTGTTCCTCAACGGCATGAGCCGCGAGGAAGCGGTGGCGCTGACGATTGCCATGCGCGATTCCGGCGACGTGCTCGACTGGTCCGACCTGCCTGGCCCGGTCACCGACAAGCATTCGACGGGCGGCGTCGGCGACAACGTCTCGCTGATGCTGGCGCCGATCGTCGCCGCCTGCGGCGCCTATGTGCCGATGATCTCCGGCCGCGGCCTCGGCCACACCGGCGGCACGCTGGACAAGAT
>NZ_RZSB01000568.1:0-3922 GCF_004023285.1 Mesorhizobium sp. M2A.F.Ca.ET.067.02.1.1 | reverse complement strand
TCGCCACCCTGCATTCAGCGACGCCGAACGTGCTGGAGCTGGCGATCGAGGCGGCCCGCTCCGCGCAGCCGGCCTGGGCGCGGCTAAAGCCCGTCGAGCGCGGCCGCATCCTGCGCCGCGCCGCCGATATTCTGCGCGCGCGCAACGCCGACCTGGCGCGCATCGAGACGCTCGACACCGGAAAGGCGATCCAGGAGACATTGGTGGCGGACGCCCCTTCCGCCGCCGACTGCCTGGAATATTTCGCCGGAGCGGTCGCCGCCTTCAACGGCGAGATGATCGATCTCGGCGGACCATTCGCCTACACGCGCCGCGAGCCGCTCGGCGTCTGCGTCGGCATCGGCGCCTGGAACTACCCGATCCAGATCGCCGGCTGGAAATCGGCGCCGGCGCTGGCCATGGGCAATGCCATGGTGTTCAAGCCTTCGGAGAACACGCCGCTTTCGGCCCTGGCGCTGGCCGAGATCTACTCGGAGGCCGGCTTGCCCGATGGGCTGTTCAATGTCGTGCAAGGCTATGGCGATGTCGGCGCCGGCCTCGTCGGCCATGATGTGGTGGCAAAAGTTTCGGTGACCGGCTCGGTGCCGACCGGTCGCAAGGTGCTGTCGCTCGCCGGCTCCAAGATGACGCATGCGACGATGGAGCTCGGCGGCAAGTCGCCGCTCATCGTCTTCGACGATGCCGACCTCGAGAATGCCATCGGCGGCGCCATGCTCGGCAATTTCTATTCGACCGGGCAGATCTGCTCCAACGGCACGCGCGTCTTCGTGCAGAAGGGCCTGCATGACCGCTTCGTCGAGCGGCTGGTCGAGCGGACCAAGAAAATTCGCATCGGCGATCCGCTCGATCCCGAGACGCAGATGGGGCCACTGGTCAGCCGGCTGCAGCAGAGCAAGGTCGTCTCGTACATCGAAGCCGGCCAGCAGGACGGAGCGACACTCGCCTACGGCGGCAACGTGCCGTCGCTGCAAGGTTTCGAGAGCGGTTTCTTCATCGAGCCGACCGTGTTCACCAATGTCACCGACACCATGCGCATCGCACGCGAGGAGATTTTCGGACCGGTGATGAGCGTCTTGAAGTTCGACAGTGAGGACGAGGTGATCGAGCGCGCCAACGACACCGAGTTCGGGCTGGCGGCTGGCGTGTTCACGCGAGACCTGCCGCGTGCGCATCGGGTGATCGCCGAGCTGCAGGCCGGCACCTCCTGGATCAACGCCTACAATCTGACCCCGGTCGAAATGCCCTTCGGCGGCGTCAAGCAGTCCGGCATCGGCCGCGAGAACTCGCTGGCCGCGCTCGCGCATTATTCGCAGCTCAAGGCGGTTTATGTCGAGACGGGTGACGTGGCGGCGCCTTATTGATGTCGCGATCCGTTTCGGCAGATCATCGCGCTGTTCTCCTTGCCGCGGTTTGCCACAACCTTGCCGGAGGCAAAGGAGGCCAAGATGGCGGGGGAAGCCAAGGACAACCGAGCCGTCGTGTTGCCGCTACTGCTCGGCTTCAACGGCGGCTATGTCGACACGATGGGTTTCCTGGCGCTCCAGGGGCTGTTTACCGCGCATGTCACCGGCAACTTCGTGACGCTCGGCGCCTCCCTGGCGCTCGGCACGTCAGGCGCCCTGTCGAAGCTGCTTGCGCTGCCGGTCTTTTGCGCTGTTGTCATCCTCAGCCGGCTGTTGTCGAACGCGCTGAGACACCGGGAAGCGCCGGTCTTTCGTTACCTGCTGACGATCAAGCTCGTATTGCTGATCGCAGCCGCCGTTCTGGCGGTCCGGCTCGGGCCTTTCCCGGATGGCGACCATTGGGCCGCCATCGTAACGGGAATGATATTGGTTTCGGCCATGGCGGTGCAGAACGCCGCGCATCGCGTCCATCTCGCCAGCCTGCCGCCTTCGACGCTGATGACCGGCACCACGACCCAGATCATGCTGGACCTGGCCGACCTGATCTACGGCTCGTCCGCCGCGGATACTGCCGCGTCACGGTCGCGCCTCGCGCGGATGTCGGGCATGGTGGCCGTCTTCGCTCTCGGATGCGGAACGGCCGCGCTGCTCCATGTGCAGATCGGTGTCTGGTCATTCGCGGCGCCGCCGGTCGTCGCGCTGCTGGCGCTGATCGTCCGCGGGAGCGTGACGCCGTGACGAAGGTGTTTGATCGGGCCGTGCCGGAAACCGGCTCACCCCATCTGCGCCGTCCCGTCCAGATACTGCGTCAGCGCGTAGACCAGATGGTAGAAGATGCTGGCCGGCACCTCGGTCGCCAGTGAGCGGCCGCGCTCGTCGATGCGGTCGATCCACAGACCGAGCGGCGCCGGATCGATGTGCCAGCGGAACAGGCGGCCGACGCGCGCCTCGATCTCGGGCTTGAGGTCCGGCCCGCCCGAGCCGTCCAGCGCGATCGCCGCCTTGATCGCCTCGGCCTGTGGCCAGCTTCGCGAAACCGTGTCGAGCGGCAGACCCTGGCGCGAGACGGCGCCGTAGGCGAGGCCGGTTGCGCGGTTGAGCCCGTTGGCAATGGCCGAGGCGTAGAGCTTGCGGGCGAAGGCGGTAAGTTCGCTCTGGCCGCTGCGGGCGGCGAAATCGACCAGCAGCGAGGCCCATTCGAAATGATGGCCAGGCTCGGTCCAACTCCCCTTCTCGCCCGCGGCCGGCTTCCAGCCCTTGTCGAAATACTCGCCAATCGTCCAGCTTTCGGCATCGAAGAAATGACTGCGGAAGAGGTCGATGATGCGCGCTGCGCGGCGCAGATAGGCGCGCTCGCCCGTCGCCTTGTGCCAGGCGAGGAAGGCCTCGAGCAGATGCATGTGCGGGTTGGAGCGCCGCTCCTCCGCCCCATCCGAGGTTTCCAGGAAACCGGTCATGCGGCTGTCTTCCAGATGCGCGTCGAGGAAGGAAAACGTCTCCTCGCCGAGCCGCAACGCATCTGGATGGCCCGACATGTGGGCGTGCGCCAGCGCCAGGAGCACGCAGGAATGATCGTAGGCATCCTCGACAGGATCGGCGACCGAGCCATCGATGTTGAGCGTGCGCACCCAGCCGCCGCGCACGGTGCGGCCCTGACCAGCCATGAAGTCGATACCGTGGGCGATCAGCCTGTCCGCCGGACCTTCCCAGCCACGCTCCTTGGCCACCGCGAAGGCGTAGACCTGGCGCGCCTGCGTGCGCATTCGCTTGGGTTTCATCAAAGGCGCGGCGTCGAAGCCGAGCGCTTCGTGGAAGCCGCCATGGCGCTCATCGACGCCGACCGTCGACCACAGCGGCAGCGTCTCCTCGAACAGCCAGTGGCGCACGCGCCGCCGCCAGGCGCCGCTCTCGATGACGCGGTCATGCGCCGGCGTGAATCGCGTCTCCAGCCGTCCGGATTTCTCCAGCTGCTCGACGATCTTCTTGACGTGCTGGCTGTGGCTGACCGGCGCGACGAAGGTGGCGTCAGCCGTCGAAACGATAGCGACATCCTTCATGCCGATCGCCGAAAGCAGGCGGCCATCGCCGCGGATATAGGAGTGTTCGCAATCGATGGCGACGACATCGCCGATGATGACGTTGCCGTGCTTGTCGGACGGGCCGACATCGAGCAGCGACTGCCACGAGCCGAGATCGTTCCAGCGGAAGCCGGCCGGGACCATGGCAATGTCCTTGGCGCGCTCCATGATGGCGTAGTCGATCGAGGTCGACGGGATGACCGAGTAGAGTTCCAGCGCCATGTAAAGGCCCGAGAGATCGCTGGTTGCCGCCTTGTAGGCAGTTTCGGTCGCCTGCCAGATTTTCGGCTCATAGGCCGCGAAGGCGTCGCGCATGGCGCCGGCGCGGAACAGGAAGATGCCGGTGTTCCAGTAGAAATTGCCGGCGTCGAGATAGGCCTGCGCGGTGGCGAGATCCGGCTTCTCGACAAAGCGCGAGACGTCGAACACGCCCGCCCTGTC
>NZ_RZSB01000567.1:0-3922 GCF_004023285.1 Mesorhizobium sp. M2A.F.Ca.ET.067.02.1.1 | reverse complement strand
GCCTATGCGCGTCATGGCGTTGCCTTGCGCCAGCGCCTGCATGCCGCGCATCATATCCTTAAGCCCTGAACCGAAACGGCTGAGCAGCACCCAGGCGAAACCCGCGGCGATCAGCATCGCGGCGGCGGTGCTAAGGCCGACGAGCCAGAGCAGACTATTGGTCCGCTGCTCGGCGGCGTTCAGCACCGGGTCATATTCCAGAAGCACGGCGCCGACGATCGTGTCCTCGTTCTGTTCGATCGGAACGGCAAGAATGGCGTTCACTTCGTTCGGATCGACGAACCGGCGCGGAACACCGTCTTGCAGCGTGAGGCCCACCTCATTGCCCGGATCGTGATCGAATGTCTCGCCGGCGATGTGCTCCTCGTCAGCGGCATGGGCGACAATCCGCTTGCTGCTGTCGACAACGATAAAATCGCGCCGCGCGCGGCGGTGCTGCTGGTCGAGATACCGCTTTAATGCATCAGGTCGATCAAGCAGCGATGGCGCACCGTCGTAGGGTTTGAAAACGATGGTGTCGGCGAGCTCACGGGCGACATTGGTCGCTTCGTTCAGTCCCAGATATCTGGCCGCCTTCAGCTGCGTGAAGACGGCGACAGCGCCAACCAGTCCGATCAGCGCCGCCGCGCTCACCATGCTGACGATAATCAGGCTCTTAATGCGCATGGCAAGGTCCCACCGGCGACAACGCTGTTGTCCGTGAATCGCGGCCAGCCTCTCATCTGTCGCGTTTTATTACCAAATGCTTATCAAGCGGCTAATGATGGCGCGCCTGATGGTTGTCCCCGCACGCGATTTCACGGTGGTTTACTGGCAGGCAGGCATAGCTGAATCCGGGTAAACGTTCGGCGTTCAGCCGCTCACACATGCACGTCGCCGAAGGAAAGCTCGTCGTCCTCGTCGCGGATCAGGAATGACGCGGCCAGCATCGCGAGATAGAAAACAGCGACCCCGCACACCACCGCCACGCCCGGGATGGGCCCGAGCGTCGCAACCCGGAACGTGTCGAGCAGCGAGGCGCTGAAGCCGATCGGGGCGCCCTCGCGCGCCAGGCTGGGTGTCGTGATCTTCAACACCCAGGCGAGCATCAGGATCGTATACATGAAGATGTAATTGCGGCGCAGCCGCCTGACGAGCGCCGAGCGCTGTGAGATCAGGAAGCGTGGCGAGCGCAGGCCTTCGCCGAGGATGGCGAGCCAGTTGGAGGCAAAGTCCGGCTGCGGTGAGAAGATCTGCGCAAAGTAGTATCGCTCGAACTGCCGTACCCTTGTCCTGTAGACGTCGAAGAAACGGTAGCGCCGCGCCTCGATCCACAAAAGCAGCGTGATCAGGAGCATCGCGAACAAGAGCACGCCGTGATGCGCGGAAGGCGTCGACAGCGACACCGACAGCATCGCCGCCACCACGGTGATCGCCCAGTTGCTGGTGCGGTCGAGCCTGTCGCGCCAGCCGGCCATACGCGCGATCTCGGCGCGGTGGAAATGCGACAGCGTCGTGGTGAATTCGGGAGAGCTGAGCTTCAGCGCCAGCGTGTCGGAAGCGCGGGGCGGTGCTGCCTTTTCGGTTGATCTCGCCGGCGCGTTCGCCTCGATGGATTTCGCGGCCCTGGCCGCGTCGGTGGATTTTGCGGCCTTCGTCTGGGACATCGTGCCATGCGCCTCCCACCGCCATGGCCGGCCGCATCCGACTTAAGAACAGGCCGGCCACACCCCGTATAGCACAACGTGTGGCCAGCCCAAAATGTTCCCGCCTTTTCAGGCGGATAAGTCAGGATGCAAGCGGCGGAACGCCGCCATTCGCGCGCCGCGGAAAGGGCAGCACGTCGGCCACCGGCCTGGCATGCTGGGCCGCCGCCACCGCGTCGATCACAAGGTCGAGTGCCTGAAGCGCCGCGCGGCTCGTTTCATCATCTCCACGCAGGTAATGGCACGCCCGGTCGAGGTGCAGGTGGGCGGCGGCAAAGTCGCTTTTCATTAGCTTCTCCTTATTGCCCCGCCTTGGCCGCCAACATCGTCGAGTCGCTTTACCGCGAAGCAAAAATCGGCGCTGGCATTTGAATAGAATTGTAGGGAGCGTTTCCTCGCCCCCGCAAAGCGGGGGAGAAGTGTCCGCGAAGCGGACGGAGAGGGGGCTTCGTAGGGCGGAAGCCCTCCTCTTCGAAGTGCTTTTGCCGGTCGAACCGGCGCTCCCCTCTCCGTCTCGGCTTCGCCGAGCCACCTCTCCCCCGCTTTGCGGGGGCGAGGAAATGCTCCCATCAGCCGTGCAACCGATCCGCGCGCCAGACCGTTAAGCCCAGGCGAGGAAATGAGGGGGCATCTTGTCCATGCTCAATCGGCGCCGGTCGCCGTCGGTCTGGATCGCGCTTGCAGCGGCGGCGCTCGCTTTGATGCCTGCCGTCGCCTTCGCCGCAGAGAAGACCGGCATGTCCTCGGAAGGCATCTTCGTCGCCGAGCTGATCCTGCTCCTGGTTGTCGGCCGCGGCATAGGCGAGGTGCTGGAAGCGCTGGGACAGCCGGCGGTGATGGGGCAATTGATCGGCGGGATCCTGCTCGGCCCCTCGCTGCTCGGCTGGGTCTGGCCGGCGGCCGAGCGGCTGGTCTTCGCCGGCGATCCGACGCACAAATCGATGATCAACGCCATCGCCCAGCTCGGCGTTCTGATGCTGCTTCTGCTCACCGGCATGGAGACGGATCTGAGGCTCGTGCGCCGGGTCGGCCGCGCCTGCTTTTCCATCTCGGCCGCCGGCGTTGCCGTGCCCTTCGCGCTCGGTTTCATCGCTGCCCAGTTCATGCCCGAGACACTGCTCGCCGCCGGCGGCGAGCGCATCGTCGCCGGGCTGTTCCTCGGCACTGCGCTCTCCATCTCCTCGGTCAAGATCGTCGCCATGGTGGTGCGCGACATGAACTTCATGCGCCGCGACCTCGGCCAGATCATCGTCTCCTCGGCCATCATCGAGGACACGATCGGCTGGGTGGTCGTCGCCATCACCATCGGCATCGCCACCAAGGGGCGGATCGAGATCGCCAGCCTGGCCTTCACCGTCGCCGGCGTCGCCCTCTTCATGGCGTTTTCCTTCACGCTGGGCCGCCGCATCGTCTTCGACGCCATCCGCTGGACCAACGACACCTTCCGCTCGGAATATGCGGTGGTCACCGTCATTCTCGCCATCATGGGGGTGATGGCCCTGATCACCGACCTGATCGGCGTGCACACCGTGCTCGGCGCTTTCGTTGCCGGCATATTGGTGGGTGAATCGCCGATCCTGTCGCGCCACATCGAAGGGCAGCTGCGAGGAATTATCACGGCGCTTTTCATGCCGGTGTTCTTCGGCGTCGCCGGCCTGTCGGCCGATCTCACCGTGCTGGTCGATCCGCAACTGGCGCTGCTCACCGTGGCTCTGGTGGTGATCGCCTCGATCGGCAAGTTCGGCGGCGCCTTCATCGGCGCCGAGGTGGCCGGCATGAGCCGCGCCGAAGGCATCGCGGTCGGCTGCGGCATGAACGCGCGGGGTTCCACGGAGGTCATCGTCGCCTCGATCGGCCTGTCGATGGGCGTGCTCTCGCACAACCTCTTCACCATGATCCTCACCATGGCCGTCATCACCACGTTGGCAATGCCGCCGACCTTGCGCTGGGCGCTGCGGCGCCTGCCGATCGGCGAGAAGGAGAAGAAGCGCCTGGAGCGCGAGGAGATCGATCAGCGCGGCTTCGTCGCCAATCTGGAACGGCTTCTGGTCGTGGTCGACGAGGGCGTCGTCGGCCGCTTCGCCGCCTACCTTGCCGGCGTCATCGGCGCCGGCAAGCCGACGCCGGTGCTGCATTCGAGCGGCGAGACCGATGCCGAGCCGACCGAGGGCCTGCATCTGGAGGAAATCGAGAAGGGCGCCGAGGACAGCCGCGAGGCGGCAAGGGAGGGCGACGAG
>NZ_RZSB01000566.1:0-3923 GCF_004023285.1 Mesorhizobium sp. M2A.F.Ca.ET.067.02.1.1 | reverse complement strand
ATGATGGCGCTGACAATAGCCATCGTCGGCGAGACGGTGCCGAAGGAGCGCACCGGCAGCGCCATGGGCTTGCTCGGCACCATGTCGGCGATCGGCACGGCGCTCGGCCCCTCGCTCGGCGGCGTGCTGATCGCCGCGCTCGGCTGGCGCTCGATCTTCCTCGTCAATGCCGCGCTGGGCGGCGTCGCGCTGCTCGCGGCCTGGCGCTTCCTTCCAGCGGCAAGCATCCCGCGCCAGGCGGGGGGCGCGAAGGCCCGCTTCGATGTGCCGGGCACGCTGCTGCTCGCCGCCACGCTCGGCGCCTATGCAATGGCCATGACCATCGGGCGCGGCCATTTCGGCGGCCTCAACGCGGCGCTGCTCGGCGCGGCCACGGCCGGCGCGGCGCTGTTCGTCGTCGCCGAAGCCAGGGTGGCGTCGCCCCTGGTCAAGCTCGCGCTGCTGCGCGACAGGGTGCTGGCGCCGAGCCTCGCCATGAACGCGCTGGTCTCGACGGTGATGATGGCCACCCTGGTCGTCGGCCCGTTCTTCCTGTCGCGCGCGCTGGGCCTGAGCGAAGCGGCGACCGGAGCCGTGCTGTCGATCGGCCCCGTGGTCTCGGCGGTCTGCGGCGTCATTGCCGGGCGTATCGTCGATCGGCTGGGGGCGGCCGCGATGGTCGTCGCCGGCCTGGCGCTGATGGTCGCCGGCTGCGCCGCGCTCACACCGCTCCCGGGCCTCTTCGGCGTTGCCGGCTACGCGGCGGCGATCGCCGTGCTCACGCCGGGCTACCAACTGTTCCAGGCCGCCAACAATACCGCCGTCATGGCCGATGTCGACAGAAGCGAGCGCGGCGTGGTGTCGGGCATGCTCAGCCTCTCGCGCAATCTCGGCCTCGTCACCGGCACGGCGGTGATGGGCGCGGTGTTCGCCTTCGCCGTGGGGACGAGCGATATCGCGGCGGCGGCCCCGGCGGCCGTCGCGCGCGGAATGGCGATGACCTTTGCGGTGGCTGCGGGGTTGGTCGTCGTCGCGGTTGCAATTGCGGTTGCCAGCGGTCGGAGGGAGCGCTGCAGCGCCTGATTTCCGGAGCCCAGCCTGCGCTGTGACACAAGGATGCGGACGCGAGGCGATGCCCGGCGGGAAGGAAAGGGAGACTCCGTTAACAAATGCAAATGTCAGAGCTGAGAAGTGTGCGCAGTCTCACTCAGGCCAACGCATGGATGGTCTATAACGTCTAGACGGGCAGGGCGGGGCAGCGCTTCCGCGGACTGTCGAGTGGGCGTGGCGGGGAGGGCGAGCGATGCATGAAACATGGTGGCAGCGGCAGGAAGCTCAGCCTCTGATTCCTGAGCGTGAACTTCGCTTTATGATGAAACTCGGGCGTGTGGAGCGCGACGAGGCGATGAGATTGCTGGGGCGATACCGTGGGGACCGCGAGGCGGTATATGCCGAGTTGAGAAGGCGCGATATGATCAGGGCACGCAACACGCCGCCTCACTGATCACTGTCCCTCGGGAAGTTACAGCCCGAGCGTCCAGCCGGCCGCAGTTTCAGGTCTCCTGTTTGGCCGGAATGGCGCAACGAAGACGGCCGGCCGATGCGTGATCTCGACGAATGCGGCCGCGGCGGTCTCGACGGCATCGGCTGAATGGTCGACCCTGTCGAAGCGCTTCACCACGCGCTCATGCAGCATCGACAGCCTTGCGGCCCGGTGGAGATCGGCGCGCTTCTCGCCGTGCATATCGAGCGGGGCGAACATGACCATCCCCAAAAACGGCGGTGCCCGGCATTTTGTTCCGATCGGCCCGCGTGACAAAGCTACGCCGGGACGGCTTCCTGGAGGCTTCCGCGATCGCGTAATTTCGCCGCCGCCTGAGAGGCCTATCTTTGCCTGGCGGCGGTGCCCATTCCGCCTTCGGCCGGTGCCTCAGCTAGCCCAACGAACCCCCACCCACTGCGGCGCCGGCCTCATCTCTCGCGCCGTTTAACGCCTCTGACGCCGCCAGGCGCCCGGCCTCGATCTCCAGTGCCATCAGCTTGGATTTGATCTCATGCGGCTCGGCATGTTCGAGCCCGACCACGTCGTTGCGCGTCTGCTTCAGCGCAATGACGATCTCGTCGAGCTTGGCGTGGATGGCGGCGGTGTCCCGGTAGCCCTGGATGAGGACCACCCCGGTGATGATGATGGCCGCCACGGACAGGGCATAGGTCACCACGCCTGTAAGCCCGAGCGGCACCAGCAGCGTGCAGGCGGCCATTGGCGGCAAGCATCGCGTAGAAGCCGGGCGGGCGCGACAGGAAATCGGCGATGCGGAAGAGCAGGCGGTTCATCGTCCGACTATCCGAGCAGCATGCCGGCTACCAGCACGGTGAGCAGCACCGATGCCGGCACCGCCAGAAGCCAGCGCGCCTCCAGAACACTGTTGCGATCGTCGTCCATGTTCATTGCTCCTCTTGGCGGGCGCCCTGCCGCGAATTCCCCGCCGGCAAACGAGGCTGGGAAGCTTTCGTTCCCCAATCCGGCGACGGTCGCAAAGCGATGTCGGACTGAGGTCGGACGGGCGTGCGAAGAGGACCGAGCGCCGCAACCAAAGCCAGGGCTTCGCATTGGCACGCGCGCCGATTTTTCGCGCGTCGCCGATAGGGGAGCACACATGAGCCTTGATAGACCGACAGATGATTTAGACGACCAACCCTACGAGCCGGCGTTCTTCGCCGCCAAATACGGCCTGCCGCCGCGGCTCGCCAAACGATGATCGAGGCCAACGGCCCCGGGCGGCGCGCCTGCGACGCGGCCGCCACGACCTACCTGCGCTACATGGCGCTCCGGCGTCGGCGCGAAAGCTGAGCCTGCCACCGGCTGTGCTTTCCGCCTGGCGCGGTCCCATTGCGGATGCAACCCGGGCGGGAACCAAAGCGGCGGGCGGCGGTTTACCCGGCGAAGGGATGAATTCAGGAATTAGGAAAAGAGCAATGAAAACAGTGCTTCTTGCTGCCCTGGCGCTCTGTGTCGCAGCGCCCGCCGTCGCCTCCGCGGCCGAGGCCGATGTCGTCATCAGGACGCATAACAGGCATCACTATCACCACCGCCCGGCGGTCGTCATCAACGACGAGGGCCACCGTCTTCACCACCGCCACCACGGCACGGTCGCCTTTTACGACAATGGCAAGCGCGCCTGGCGTCACCGCCACCACCGCCGCGACGACACCGTGATCGTCACGGGTTCGATCGGCCACCGGCACCATCACCGTCCGGTCGTGGTCGAGAGCGACTCCGACTATTGACGCAACGCGGCCGGGTTGTGCGCAGCGAAGCACGGGCCGGCCGCGTTGTTTCCCGATTTTATTCCTAGCGCAGGCCTCCCGCGGCGCCGGATCGTCCGAGTAGGGCTGGCCGCCTTGTGATTTCGCTCGAGCGGCCTTGCGAGGCAAGATGGCGCGTTGCGCCTCAACTCCCCATTGGACTTCGCGGCGACACAACCCATATTTGAGCCATGGAGCGTTGAGCGTGAGCATCGCGCGAGTGGCCTTCTTCGCCGCCGCTCTTTTGGGCGCGGCCGCCGTTTCTGCCTTCTCCTCCGCCGGGAGCGGGAAGGTTGCGTTGAGCATCGCCGTCGACGGCGCCATTGGGCCGGCAAGCACCAGGCAACTCGAGGAGGCGCTCGACACCGCCGCCAGGCGCGATGCCGCGGTCCTCATCCTTCAGCTCGATACGCCGGGCGGCCTCGTCACCTCGATGCGCGAGATGATCGCCGACATCCTGGCCTCGCCTGTGCCCGTCATCGGTTATGTCGCGCCCTCCGGCGGCCACGCGGCCAGCGCCGGCACCTACATCCTCTACGCCACCCACGTCGCGGCGATGGCGCCCGGCACCAATCTCGGCGCCGCGACGCCGGTCGAGCTCGGCGGCCTGCCGTCGCTTCCAGGCGGCGAGAAGGACA
>NZ_RZSB01000565.1:0-3929 GCF_004023285.1 Mesorhizobium sp. M2A.F.Ca.ET.067.02.1.1 | reverse complement strand
ATGAAACTGGTTCGCCGCAGCGCCGCGCCAAGCCGACCGCTTGGCGCTGCGGCGACCGCATCATAGGGAGAGAAAACTGTTACCTATGTATCCGGTTCAAAGTGTTACCCATCTATCCGCTGGACACCGGCAGGCGGATGAGGGGCGGCGCCGACCGACGAAAGAGGATCGATGCACCCAAGATGGCCGGTTTGACCCCGCTTCGATCCGATGCGTTCAGCCCTTCGCCTTCAGCTCCAGCCGCCGCTTGTGCAGCACCGGCTCCGTGTAACCGTTGGGCTGCCTCGCGCCCTTGAATACCAGGTCGCAGGCGGCCTGGAAGGCGATGGAATTGTCGAAGTCGGGCGCCATCGGGCGGTAGAGCGGGTCGCCGACATTCTGGCGGTCGACGATCGCCGCCATGCGCTGCAGCGAGTCCCTGACCTGGATTTCCGAGCAGACATTGTGGCGCAGCCAGTTGGCGATGTGCTGCGAGGAGATGCGCAGCGTGGCGCGGTCCTCCATCAGGCCGACATCGTTGATATCGGGCACTTTCGAGCAGCCGACGCCCTGGTCGATCCAGCGCACGACGTAGCCCAGGATGCCCTGCGCATTGTTGTCGAGCTCGCGCTGGATCTCGTCCGGCGTCCAGTTCGGCCGCCTTGCTACCGGCACCGACAATATGTCGTCGAGCTTCGCCTTCGGCCGGCTCTTCAGCGCCGCCTGCACGGCGTGCACATCGACCTTGTGATAATGCGTGGCATGCAGCGTCGCGGCCGTCGGCGAGGGCACCCAGGCGGTGTTGGCGCCGGCCTTGGGATGCGCGATCTTCTCAACCAGCATTGCCGCCATCAGGTCCGGCATCGCCCACATGCCCTTGCCGATCTGGGCGTGGCCGGCAAGCCCGCATTCGAGCCCCGTGTCGACGTTCCAGGCCTCGTAGGCGGAGATCCAGGCGGCCTGCTTCATGTCGCCCTTGCGGATCATCGGGCCGGCTTCCATCGAGGTGTGGATCTCGTCGCCGGTGCGGTCGAGGAAGCCGGTGTTGATGAACACCACGCGCTCCTTGGCCGCGCGGATCGCTTCCTTGAGGTTGACGGTGGTGCGCCGCTCCTCGTCCATGATGCCCATCTTGATGGTGTTCTTCGGCATGCCGAGCAGCGCCTCGACACGGTCGAAGATTTCCACCGCGAAGGCAACCTCTTCCGGCCCGTGCATCTTGGGCTTCACCACATACATCGAGCCGGCGCGGGAATTGGCGCGGCGGCCGTTCTCGCCGACATCGTGCAGCGCGATCAGCGCGGTGATGGCGGCGTCCATGATGCCTTCCGGCACCTCGTTTCCATCGCGGTCGGTGATCGCCGGATTGGTCATCAGGTGGCCGACATTGCGCACCAGCATCAGCGAGCGTCCAGGCAAAAGCAGCTGGCCGCCATTGGGCGCCGTATAGCGGCGGTCGGGATTGAGCTTGCGGACAAAGCTTTTGCCGCCCTTGGTGATCTCTTCGGCGAGGTCGCCCTTCATGAGGCCGAGCCAGTTGCGGTAGACCACGACCTTGTCCTCGGCATCGACGGCCGCGACCGAATCCTCGCAATCCTGGATAGTCGTGAGAGCCGATTCCAGGACGACGTCGGCAATGCCGGCCGGATCGGTCTTGCCGATCTGGTTGGCATGGTCGATCACGATTTCGATGTGCAGGCCGTTCTTGACCAGAAGCACGGCTTCCGGATTTTCGGCATCGCCGCGATAGCCGGCAAACTGCTTTGGGTCGGCGAGCGTGGTGGCGCCGGCGCCCTCACCCGCTTTCAGCGCGCCATTCGCCACCGACAGCCCGTTGACGCCGGCCCATTTGCCGGTGGTCAGCGGCACGGACTGGTCGAGGAAATCCTTGGCCCAAGTAATGACTTTCGCGCCACGCGCGGGATTGAAACCCTTGCCCTTCTCGGCGCCGCCGGTCTCGGGAATGGCGTCGGTGCCGTAGAGCGCGTCATAGAGCGAGCCCCAGCGCGCATTGGCGGCGTTGAGCGCATAGCGCGCGTTCATCACCGGCACGACGAGCTGAGGCCCGGCGACGACGGCGATCTCGGGGTCGACATGCTCCGTCGAAACGCTGAACGCCGCGCCTTCCGGCACCAGATAGCCGATCTCCTTCAGGAAGGCCTTGTAAGCCTCCATGTCGATCGGGGCGCCGTTTTCGCGGTACCAGCCGTCGAGTTTCTCCTGCATGGCGTCGCGTTTGGCGAGCAGCGTCCGGTTCTTCGGCGCGAGATCGTGGACGATGGCGGAAAAGCCTTCCCAGAATTTTCCCGGATCGATGCCGGTGCCGGGCGTAGCCTCCTCGGCCACGAAGTCATGGAGCTCCCGGGCAATTCGCAACCCGGCGATCTCGATGCGGTCGGTCATCAGCACGTCTCCAGATAGGTAGCTTGCCGGGGCCTTTGGCATGTTTGGGGTTGCGGGGTCAATTCGGCTTAGGGTGAAGGAGGCGCGGCCTTCTCCTTCTCCCCTTGTGGGAGAAGGTGGATCGGCGCGCAGCGCCGAGACGGATGAGGGGTGTTCCAGCGGAGTGAGACGCTGGCTTTCCCTGGAGCACCCTCATCCGTCGCCTTCGGCGACACCTTCTCCCAAAGGGGAGAAGGGGAAGGCTGCGCTACACCGCGATCCGAGGCCTTCCCGACGCCACGGCCACCACATGCGCCTCGATGAACATGCGCTGGCCTTCGATGGTCGAGACCTTGAACTCGGTGGCGACGTCGATCTCGGCGCTGTCGGTGCCGGCGTCCTTCGCGCGCTCGGCGGCGAGCACGCGCACATCGGCCTCGGCCGCCGCGATCGCCTTCGCCTCTTCGGTGAAGTCGCGCACCGTCTGGCCGGAGGCGAGGCGGAACAGGCCTTCCTTGGGCTGGCTGACACGGGCCTCGGCCGAGACGCGCACCTGGCCGACCACGGCGCCGAGCGCGTTGGCGACGTCGGTGTCTTCCGGGACGATGCAGCCATTGCCGACCAGCACGGCCAAGCCGGCGTAATGCAGCGGCGCCGAGGCGCCCAGCCCGATGACCGGACGGTCGAGCGCGACGGTGAAGCGGGCGATGCCGGGATGGCCATCGACCGCGCGCTGCACCAGCGCATGCGCGACGGTGGCCGCGCCGTCCAGCCCGTCCTCGGCGAAGGCGGTTTCGAGGATGTATTCGGCCGACCAGCGGGTGAGCGTCGTCAGCACGCGCTCGGCCATGGCTTCGGGTGTCGCCGCGATCGCCTGGCCGCGGCCGTCGCGGCGGCGCGAAAACAGATCGGCGCCCAGGCGGGCAGTGGCGGCGTCCCAGTTCGACTGCTTGCCCAGCACATGCGCGGCGTCGGACGGCGTGAAGCCGCAGATATGCACCAGCCCGCGCGCGACCAACCGGTTCAGCGTGGCGTTCTGCGCGTTCGACGAGAGCAGCCGATCAAGCGCCAGCGGGACAGTGCCGATCGCCTCGTAGAGCTTCGCTTCCGGCGCGGTCAGCCCCGCGGCGAGCCTGTCCGGCACACCGGTGCGCAGGGCAAACCGCCCGTCCATGCGGCCGGGGTTCGGCGCCCGCAGCTGCCGTTCCAGCTCGGCGGTGACTGCCTCGCCATGCGCCATGCCGGCCAGCGCCAGCGGCACCAGGCGGCGCGGCCCGAGCAGGATTTTCGGATCGAGCGCGCCGTCTTCCAGCGTGACCTCCGAGTCGCCGCCAAGGCCGAAGGTGCGCATGGCGACCGCTTCGACCATGGTGCGGAAGCCGCCGACGGTGGCGCCTTCCGGATCGAGGCGCGGGCGGCCGCCGTCGAGCACGGCGACGTCCGTGGTGGTGCCGCCGATATCCGAGACCATGGCGTCGTCCAGCCCGGTCATGTGGCGGGCGCCGACAAGAGAGGCAGCCGGGCCCGAGAGGATCGTCTCGATAGGCCGCTGGCGGGCAAAGGCGGCC
>NZ_RZSB01000564.1:0-3933 GCF_004023285.1 Mesorhizobium sp. M2A.F.Ca.ET.067.02.1.1 | reverse complement strand
TTGCCGGTGATTTCCGAAAGGCAGTTGAGCGAATCGGTGGCCGACAGGATCACGCCCATCTGGTGCCAGGTGTTGGGCAGTGCGTGGCAGAAGGTGTGCACCGCGCTTTCCGGATTGGGCAAATAGGAGGCGTTGGCGGCGAAGAGCACGCCCGACGTGCCCAGCGAAACGAAGGCATGCCCGGCGCCGACCGTGCCCATGCCGCAGGCCGAGGCTGCATTGTCGCCGGCGCCGCCGGCAATCGGGATGCCCGACGCGATGCCCCATTTGGACGCGAGTTCACCCCGCAAGCCACCGGCCTTGGCCGTGCCTTCTACCAGAGACGGCATGTGCTTCTCGTCGAGCGATGTCGCCGCCAGCAACTCGGGCGCCCAGCGGCGCTCGCCGACATCGAGCCATGAGGTGCCGGCCGAATCCGACATTTCCGAGATGTGTTCGCCGGTCAGCCAGAGCCGCAGATAGTCCTTGGGCAAAAGCACCTTGGCGATCTTGGCGAAGATTGCCGGCTCGTTGGTCTTCACCCAGGCAAGCTTGGGCGCGGTGAAGCCAGGGAAAACGATGTTGCCGGTGAGCTTGCGGAAGCGCGGATCGGCATCGAGCGCCGCCGCCTCGACATGGCTGCGCGTGTCGTTCCACAGGATGCAGGGGCGCAGCACCTTGTCCGATTGATCAAGCAGAGTGGCGCCATGCATCTGGCCGGAAAGGCCGATGCCCTTGACCGCCGCCAGCTCTTTCGGATGCGAAGCCTTGAGTTCGGCAATCGCCGTCTCGCTGGCCTCGATCCAATGCGCCGGATCCTGCTCCGACCAGCCGGGATGCGGCCGCGAGACGTCGAGCGAGCCATGGCCGGCGCCAATGACCTTCTGGTCGTCGTCGATCAGCAGCGCCTTGACGCCCGAAGTGCCCAGGTCGAGGCCGAGATACATGATTTCCTCCCACGGCCATTAATTTTTTCGGATCTCGAAAAAATCTGGCTTGGCCAGTTTTTAGGGCAAGATCCGTCCCGGGTCAATTCTCAGACAAATCGAATGCGCGCCGCGAGAACAACGTCGACAAGGGGCTGTCCGGCCGCGCCAGCTGCCGTTCGGCGGCAAGCGCTCGCGCCAGCGCCTGATCGCCGGCGCGCAACGCGGCCTCTATCAGCGTCAGGTCGATGACGTCGCGTTGCGCATGGCTGCCGCCGAAGCGATGCGCGATCGAGCGGATCGGCCGTATCAGCCGCACGGCCTCATCGTAGCGGCCCTCGCCGAAGGCCTTGATGGCTAAGGTCAGCGGGTGGCCGACATCGCGCGTGAAGGCGGCATTGTCGTCGCTGCCGCGCATCGCTTCGCGCTGCGCCTCGAGCAGCGTCTTTGCCGGCGCTTCCAGCCCGGCGCCGACAAAGGCCATCATCGCATGCGCGTCATTGAAGGCATAATTGCCGCCGCCGGCCTTGTGCCAGTTGTCGGCCAGAGCCGTCCAGCGGCCGCCGACATCGACGCCGCCGAGGCGCAGCCGCCACAGGATTGCCGAGGCATCGACCATGTTGAGCGCCATCGTCGATGCCTCGCCATAAATCGGGCCGTCATAGAGCGCCAGCACCTCGGCGACCTCGCCGAGGTCGTAGTGGAACAGCGCCAGATGCCACCAATTGTGCACCTTGAGGAAGCTTTCCCTGGTCCAGGCGTCGGGATTGGCGCGCATCCAAGCAATGCCGTCTTTTTGCCGGCTCTGCATCTCCATGACATGGGCGACGGCGTGCTGCGCCCAGCCGTCGCGCGGCTCGATCTCGACAGCCGTGCGGCCAAGCCGTTCGGCGCGGGCATAATCGCCCATTTCCTCCAGTCCGAAGGCCTGCATGCCGAGGACCGCATGATAGCCGGGCATGTCGCTTCGCCAGGATGGCAAGGCGCGGCCGATGCGGTCGCGCAGCATGCGGGCATTGCCGGTGAAGAAATCAATCTGATGCCCGGTCAACAGCGCCACGAGATCGAGCGGATGGTCGATGGCGACATCCTCGAGGATGCGGGAGGCCTCATGCCAGCGCCCCCAGGCAAGATGGCCGAGGGCCGCGACATGCGCCCGCTCGCGCGCCGTGGCGGCGAGCGGCAAGGCCGCCTCGTGGCATGCCCTGGCCACGAGCGTTGCCTCGCGCTCGGTGGCGAGGCCAAAGAGGTAACCCTTCAACACATGCGCCATGACGAAGCCGGGATCCTCGGCGATCGCGCGATCGGCGGAGCCGACCGGATCGCCGATGAAACATTGCAGCTCATGCACGGCGCGGGCGTAGGATGAAAACCCGGCTTCGGTCGCGCCCGAGTAAGCCAGGCCGAATGCGTCCTTCAGCGCCATTCTGTGTCCTTCGACGATCGCGAATTTGCTGTCTGGAGCCCGATCCTAAAGCATCGGCGAGGAGCGTGCCAACCCGTGGTCGATAGTGCCTCAGGCCTGCCGGGCGTGCGCCGCCTCAATTCCCCGACCGCATCGCCACCGTGGCGATGCCGGCGCCGACCAGCAACGTGCCGCCGGTGCGGTTGAAGATGCGGATGGCCTTCGGGTTGCGCACGATGGCGCGGGCCCTCGATGCGACCAGCGCGTAGCCGAAGGCATTGGCGAAGGCCAAGGTCAGGAAAGTCGTCTCGAAGATCAGCATCTGCGTCCAGAAGTCGGCGTGCCGGTCGAGGAACTGCGGCAGAAAGGCGACGAAGAAGGTGATGCTCTTCGGGTTCAGCGCCGTCACCAGCCAGGCATGCGCCATCATCCTTGCCGCCGAAACCGTGTCGGTGCGCGGCTCGGCCCTCAGCGCGCCGCCGGCGCGGAACAGTTTTATGCCGAGATAGACGAGGTAGCCGGCGCCAATCACTTTGAGCACGGTGAACACGGTGGCCGAAGCCGCGAGCAGCGCGCCGATGCCCAGCATCGACAGCGTCATGGCGGTGAAGTCGCCCAGCGCGACGCCCACCGCCATCGGCAGCGCGGTGCGCCAGCCCTGGCCCAGCGCATAGGAGACGACCAAAAGGATCGTCGGGCCCGGAATGACGAGAAGGATGGAAGAGGCGGCGGCGAAGGCAGCCCAGTTTTCGAAGGACATTTCCCTGCTCCTTGAGCGCAAAGAAAAGGATAAATCCTGGGGTCGTCGGGAATGTAAAGGGGCCGCCGGAAAAATCTTCAGCGAAAATCTTCAACGCCTCGACCGGTAGCCCCATCAACCGGCGAAACGGTCCGTTAGGGTTAAGCCGGACCGCGCCCTTTCACGCTTTTTCAACCATGAGTGACGAAAATGCCCTTATCCGGCCGGACCGTGCTTCCCGCCGGCAGCGTAGGGTTTGGTGTATGCGCGAGTTGCCGCAAAGTCTGACGCCGCCTTCCAACGGCGCCGCAATCGATACCGAAATTCAGCTTCCCCGCCGTGCCTTGCTTTCCGGCGCCGGCGCCATGGCGCTGCTGGGCCTTGCCGGCTGCACCACCACCGACACGCTCGACCTGCCGCAAATGCAGCTCGACAACACCGTCACTGGTTCCGTGCCGCCGATGCGTCCGGCGATCAGCGTCGACAAGAACGTCACCGGCCCGGACGTCATGTACGCCTCCCTCACCGATGGCGGCTTCGAGGTGCCTGCTGTGCCGTGGCAGAAGGTCAAGCCGCAGTTCCGCCGCCAGATCGTCGTCGACAAGACCGGCGAGGCGCCCGGCACCATCGTCGTCCATCTCGAGGAGCGCATGCTCTATCTCGTCCAGCCGGGCGGCGATGCTATCCGTTACGGCGTCGGCATCGGCAAGGACGGCTTCCGCTGGTCGGGCCGCGCCAACATCCAGTATGGCCGCGAATGGCCGGTCTGGACGCCGCCGCCGGAGATGATTCAGCGCAAGCCGGAGCTGGTGAAATGGCAGGGCGGCCAGCCCGGCGGCCTCACCAATCCGCTCGGCGCCCGTGCGCTCTACATCTACCAGAAC
>NZ_RZSB01000563.1:0-3942 GCF_004023285.1 Mesorhizobium sp. M2A.F.Ca.ET.067.02.1.1 | reverse complement strand
CCGGGCGCCGGCGGCACCCAGCGCGTGCCGCGGCTGACGGACCAGCAGCAGGCGCTGCAGATGCTGACCACCGGGCAGAACCTGTCGCCGCAAAAGGCGAAGCAGATGGGGCTGATCCATGAGATCGCGGAGCCGAAGAAGCTCGTCGAGACCGCCAAGGCGATGATCAAGAACGGCCTGAAGCCGGTGGCGCCCTGGGACGAGAAGGGCTTCAAGCTGCCGGGCGGTCCGATCTATTCGGCGGCCGGCGCCAATCTCTGGCCGCCGGCTATCGCCATCCTGCGCCGCGAGACCTATGGCAACTATCCGGCCGCGGCCGCGATCCTGAAATGCGTCTATGAAGGCCTGCTGGTGCCGTTCGACACCGCGCTCAGGATCGAGCAGCGCTATTTCACCGAGATCATGCAGACCAAGGAAGCGGCGGCGATGATCCGCTCGCTGTTCCTGTCGCTGCAGGAACTGAACAAGGGCGCGCGGCGCCCGGCCGGCGTGCCGGAAACCAAGTTCAAGAAGATCGGCATTCTCGGCGCCGGCTTCATGGGCGCCGGCATCGCCTATGTCACCGCGCGGGCCGGCATTCCGGTCGTGCTGCTCGACCGCGACCTGGCTTCGGCCGAGAAGGGCAAGGCGCATTCCGACAGCCTGATGGCCGATCAGGTCAAGAAGGGCCGCGCCAAGCCGGAAGACAAGGACAAGCTCCTGTCGCTGATCACGCCGACGGCGGACTATGCCGACCTTGCCGGCTGCGACCTCGTTGTAGAGGCGGTCTTCGAGGATTCGGGCGTGAAGAAGGATGCCACCGAGAAGGCCGAGGCGGTGCTGAAGTCGTCGGCGATCTTTGCTTCCAACACGTCCACGATTCCGATCACCGCCCTGGCAAAGAACTCGGCGCGGCCGAAGAACTTCATCGGCATCCACTTCTTCTCGCCGGTCGACAAGATGATGCTGGTGGAGATCATCCTCGGCAAGAAGACGGGCGACAAGGCCCTGGCCGTGGCCTTCGACTTTGTGCGCGCCATCAAGAAGACGCCGATCGTCGTCAACGACACGCGCGGCTTCTACGTCAACCGGTGCGTGCTGCGCTACATGTCGGAAGCCTACAAGATGCTGATCGAGGGCGTCCCGGCGCCGATGATCGAGAACGCCGCCAAGGCCGCCGGCATGCCGGTCGGCCCGCTCGCTCTGACCGACGAGACGGCCGTCGACCTTGCCCAGAAGATCATGAAGCAGACCATCCGGGATCTCGGCGAGAAGTCCGTCGATCCGAAGCAGATGGCTCTGATCAACACCATGGTCGACACGCATGGCCGCTTCGGCCGCAAGAACGGCAAGGGCTTCTACGACTATCCGGCGAAACCCGCGAAGAAGAAGCTGTGGCCGGGCCTGAAGGACCTCTATCCGCAGCAGAAGCCCGAAAAGGTAGATTATGAGGAGCTGAAGGAGCGGCTGCTGGTCACCATAGCGCTGGAAGCGGCGCGCGTGATGGAGGAAGGCATCGTCACCGATCCGCGCGAGGCCGATGTCGGCTCGGTCCTCGCCTTCGGCTTCGCGCCCTTCACCGGTGGCGCGCTGTCCTACATCGACGGCATCGGCGCCAAGCGTTTCGTCAAGATCGCCAAGGGACTGCAGAAGAAATATGGCGCCGAGTTCAAGGCGCCGAAGCTTCTGCTCGACATGGCTGAGAAGGGCGAGACCTTCTACCTGCGCTTCGACCCCTACCAGAAGGGCGAGGTCAGAGAGGCGGCCTGACGAACCCCGACCATGTATGTCTGGGGGCGAATGGCACGCACCATGGCCACGGCGTTGAGCCGTGGCCCCTATCGGGCCGGCGAGGAAAGCCGGCTCGCCTTTCGCTGCCTACCGATCGACATCGACTTCAACCTGCATCTGAACAACGCCCGCTACATGATGCTGGCCGATCTCGGCCGCATCGATCTTCCTGCGCATCGGCCTCATCGCGCTGGCACGCAAGAATGGCTGGGCGCCAATGATCGGCGGCCTGCAGGTCGCCTATGTGCGCGAGATCAAGCTGTGGCGCCGCTTCGAGGTGATCTCGTCGATCGAGGCCTGGGAAGGCACGTCGGTCATTGGCCGTCGCCGTTTCGTTCTCGATGGCGGCGAGACGGCGGCGCTGATCCTGACCACCGGCGGCGTCTATGACCGCGGTGGGCGTCGCTTCCTCGACATCGACGAGGTCGTCGCGGCGCTCGGCTGCGCCGCCCGGCCGCGTCCGCCGACCGAAACCGAGCGCGCCTTCATGATTTCGCACAAGAATTTGCGCGAGCAGGCCAAGCAGGTCTGATCGTCGGCGATCCGACCCTTCGCCAGTGGACAATCAGATGGTCGCGCGCTAGACAGGCTTGAGGCATTTTTTCCTGTTTTCGAAGGAGAGCGGACTTGCTCTCACACGATCGCGTCTGGGCCGCAATCGACGCTCTCGCCGAGCGCTATTCGCTGTCGGCTTCCGGCCTCGCCCGGCGCGCGGGCCTCGATTCGACGGCCTTCAACAAGTCGAAGCGCCTGTCTTCCGACGGCAGGCCACGCTGGCCCTCGACCGAATCGCTGGCCAAGATCATCGAGGCCACCGGCGCGTCGCTCGAGGAATTCACTGGACTTGTCGAAGGGCGCGCTGCCTCCGTCGCCCAACACCGCAGCGCCGTTCCCCTGCTTGGCTTCGCTCAGGCCGGCGCCGGCGGCTTCTTCGACGATGCCGGCTACCCGGCGGGGCAGGGCTGGGATCTGGTCGAGCTTCCCGCGCGGGCGACCGAGACCTCATACGCGCTGCAGGTGCAAGGCGATTCCATGCTGCCGCTCTACCGCAATGGCGATGTGCTGATCGTCGAACCCGGCGCGCCGACGCGCAAGGGCGACCGTGTCGTCGTCAAGACCACCGCCGGGGAGGTGATGGCCAAGGTGCTCGACCGGCAAACGGTGAAGTCGATCGTGCTGGTTTCGCTCAACCCCGCCCATCCGGACCGTGACATCCCGACGCGCGAAATCGAATGGGTGGCGCGCATCGTCTGGGCGAGCCAGTAGGTTCGGGCCGGTGCGGCTTCTTCAGATCATCCTGACGGTTCTGGCGGTTCCGGTGATGGCCGCGCTCGTTGTGGCGGGCGGCCGCGTGGTCAAGGGGCATGAGAGCGTCATCATGGTCGATCAGATCGATCCCATCGCCGATGCGCTCCCCACCGCCGGGGACGATGCGCTCTCCGCCTCCGGCGCGGATACGCTCCCGGAAGAGCCGACGACCTCGGCCATTCCCGCGCCAGCCGCTCCACCGAACCCCGTTGTTCACTCGAGGGCCATCGATCCCGACGTCGTGGCGCCGCCCGAGCTGTCGGACCAGGAACTCGAACGGGTCGAACCGCGCGCGCCGCTCAGCGATCTGGCGCTGGCCGGACCGCCCAAGCCGCCCAAAACGAAGATGCCGGGCGACTGGAACGGCACCAAATTGTTCCAGCCGGTCGCCACCGCCGCCGGGCTGATCGAGGCGAAGGGCTATGCGGTCTCCGTGTCCGGCGTGGACGCCGTCAAGACGGACGAGACCTGCAGCGACCAGGGCCAGACCTGGGCCTGCGGCACGCGCGCCAGGACAGCCTTCCGCGCGTTCCTGCGCGGCCGAGCGGTCGCCTGCGCGGTGCCGCCGGAGGGCGGCCGCGATACCATTTCCGCCGAATGCCATATCGGCAATCAGGACATCGGCCAGTGGCTGGTCGAGAACGGCTGGGCGCGCGCCGCGCAAGGCGGCCCCTATGTCGAGGCCGAGAACAAGGCCCGCTCCGGGAAGAAGGGTATTTTTGGCCCGGCGCCGAAGCTTGACGGCCTGCCGGCGGTGCCGGCCATGTCGGGTCCGGCGCCCGTGGCGCCGGATTCGATCCTGCCGGCCGAGGGCGGCGCCGTTACGCCGCCAACTGACCAGCCAGCGCCCGCTCAATAAGCGCG
>NZ_RZSB01000562.1:0-3956 GCF_004023285.1 Mesorhizobium sp. M2A.F.Ca.ET.067.02.1.1 | reverse complement strand
ATGGTGGCCTGACCAACCTACACTCGACAGCTACCAGAAACTGCTCGATCCGCAGAACAGCGTCGGCCAGGATTTCCTGCGCTTCTTCTGGAACAGTCTCATCGTCTCGACCGCCACGACGATCCTTTCGGTGATCGTGGCGGTTCCCGCGGCCTACGCGTTCTCGCGCTTCACCTTCCCAGGTCGGAACTTCCTTTTCTTCGCCGTCCTGCTGCGCAACATGTTCCCGGCGGTGATCTTCCTGGTGCCGCTCTTCATCCTGATGCGCGCGATCGGACTGGTGAACACGCATGGCTCGCTTGTTCTCACCTACCTCACCTTCGGCCTGCCGCTGGCGATCTGGCTCTTGAAGGGCTTTTACGACAACATCCCGGTGCAGCTCGAGCAGGCGGCGCGCATCGACGGCGCAACGCGGTTCCAGGCCTTCATGCTGATCGTGATGCCGCTCTCGACGCCAGGCATCATCGCCACCGCGATCTATTCCTTCATCGGCGCCTGGAACGAGTACATCTACGCCTACACCTTCCTCTCCAAGAACGAACAGCTGACGCTGCCCGTCGGCATCCAGCGCTTCTTCTCGGAGAACACGACGGACTTTCCTGGCCTGATGGCGGCCAGCTTCATGATGAGCGTGCCCGTCGTGGTGCTGTTCCTCCTCCTGCAACGATACTTCGTGCGCGCCCTCACGGAAGGCGCGGTCAAGCACTAGAGCCGGATGATTTCAGGTCGAACCGACCTGAAATCTGAATCCGGCTCTAAATCAAAGAGATAGAGCATGATGTCGTCCGAAAACCGCTTCACACTTTTCGGCATCATGCTCTAGGGAGCTGCCTGCATGGCCCATGTGGTCCTCAAAGATCTCGTCAAGACCTATGGCAGCTTCAAAGCCGTCAACGACGTTTCGCTGACAATCAATGACGGCGAGTTCGTTGCGCTTGTCGGGCCCTCCGGCTGCGGCAAGACGACCACGCTCAATCTCGTCGCGGGCCTGATCTCGGTCACATCGGGCGACATCGTCATCGGCGACCGGGTGGTCAACGACCTCGACCCCAAGGACCGGGACATTGCCATGGTGTTCCAGAACTACGCGCTCTATCCGCAAAAGTCGGTCTATATGAACCTCGCCTTCCCACTGCAGATGCGCAAGCTGCCCAAGGACGAGATCGACAGAAAGGTCAGGGAAGCAGCGCGGGTCCTCGACATGACGCAGCTGCTCGAACGCAAGCCGCGCGAGCTTTCAGGCGGGCAACAGCAGCGCGTGGCGCTCGGACGCGCCCTCGTGCGCGATCCTGCGGTGTTCCTGATGGACGAGCCGCTCTCCAATCTCGACGCCAAGCTGCGCGTGCAGATGCGATCCGAGATCAAGCGGTTCCACCAGGACCTCAAGGCGACGATCATCTATGTGACGCACGACCAGCTCGAGGCCGTGACCATGGCGGACAGGATGGCGGTGATGAATGGCGGCTACCTGCAGCAATATGATTCGCCGGCGCAGGTTTTCGCCCATCCCGCCAATATGTTCGTCGCGAGCTTCGTCGGCAGTCCGGCGATGAGCCTTATTCCGCTGGAGGGGTCGACGGCAAATGGCGGCGCCGTCCTGACGAGCGCGGAAGGCTGGAGTCTTGAGCTGTCGCAACGCAATGCGCGCAAGGTCCAGAAAGCGACCACCAGGAAGGTCGTGCTCGGCGCGCGGCATTCGACGATCAAGCTGCACAAGAGCGCGGTCCCCGGTGCCATTCCAGCCAAGGCCTATACGGTGGAGCCGACCGGAGACGTGACCTTCGTGCAGGCGTTCCTCTCCGGTGCCATCGTCAACATCAGCGTGTCCCCCAACGTCGCCGTCGCACCCGACGAGCAGATCTGGCTCGAGTTCGACCAGGAGCGCATGCACCTGTTCGACAGCGAAACGGAAATGGCGCTCGAGGCCAGTTGAGACGGCGAACGCATGAGACATGAGGGGGAATGACGACGAAGATGAAGATCACCGCGATCAAGCCCTACCCGGTGTGGGTCGGGACCCGTAACCAGATGCTCGTCAAGGTCGAGACCGACCAGGGCATCTTCGGCTGGGGCGAGAGCGGCCTGAGCGGTCGCGAGAAGGCCGTGGCCGGTGCGGTCGAGCACTATCGCGAATTTCTCATCGGCCGCGACGCCATGCAGATCGGCCGGATCTGGCAAGAACTCTATCGCAGCCAGTATTTCGAAGGCGGGCGGGTTCTGCAGGCGGCGATCTCCGCGATCGACATCGCGCTTCACGACATCAAGGGCAAGGCGCTAGGCGTGCCGGTCTACGAGCTGCTCGGCGGCAAGCAGCGTGATCGCATCCCCACCTTCGCCTCGACCGGAGACGAGGCCGAGGGCGACGCCGCCATCGAACGAGCGCGCGAACTGCATGCCGAAGGATGGCAGGCGATCCGCTTCTTCCCCGCCGGACAAAGCAGCAGGGACATTTTCGAGCCGCGCGAGTCCATCGGTCCTACCGCCACCATGCTGAACAAGGCGCGAGAGGCGCTGGGCGACGAGGTCGTGCTCGGCATCGACTATCATCATCGGCTGTCGGTGGCCGAGGCGGCGAGCTTCTGCGGCAAGCTTGGCCGCGGCGTACTCGATTTTCTCGAGGAGCCGATCCGCGACGAAGCGCCGGAGGCCTATGAGAGCCTGCGCACGATGACCGACATCCCCTTCGCCATCGGCGAGGAGTTTGCAAGCAAGTGGCAGTTCCTGCCCTATATCGAGCGCGGCATCCACCAATTCAACCGACTCGATGTCTGCAATGTCGGCGGGCTCACCGAGGCGATGAAGGTCGCCGGCTGGAGCGAAGCGCATTATGTCGACCTGATGCCACACAATCCGCTTGGCCCGGTGTGCACGGCCGCGACCATCCATCTGGGCGCCGCGGTGCCCAACTTCGCCTGGCTCGAAACCAGGGTGCCCGAAAGGAAGCTGGGCTTCGACAATTCCGAGTTCTTTCCCGTGCAACCGCGGCTGGACGGCACCCATTACCCGGTCGGCGACCTGCCGGGGCTCGGGATCGAGGTCAACGAGGCGGCGATCCAGGCGCAGAGCTTTCGCTTCTGGGAAGCGCCGCATCTCAAGCGCCGCGACGGTTCCGTCACCAACTGGTAGTTCCATCTCACCCGGAGTCCGACAATGACGCATACAACCGACATCACGCGACCGTCCAAGGACCTGATCGAAGCGCTGAAGGAGATCGGCGCGGCGACGGTCGCCGGCACGCTCGGCCACATGGGCTTCCGCAGTCCGCACATGGTCGGCCCGGTGGCGCAGAACCATGGCAAATCGATCGTCGGACCGGCGCTGACGCTGCAATTCCTGCCGCAGCGGCCGGACCTCTTCAACGAAGGCGAATATGCCGATCCGGAAACGCAGCTGCACCGGCATGTGCTCTACCACGCGCAGGAGGGCGACGTGGTCGTGGTCGACGCGCGCGGCGACATGAGGTCCGGCGTCTTCGGTGATATGATGTCGACCTATTTCAAGGGCCGGGGCGGCGCAGGCATCGTCATCGACGGATGCATGCGCGACCGGCCCAATGTCGAGAAGCTCGACCTGCCGCTATGGCTGCGCGGCTGGACGCCCAACTATCATGTGCAGACCAGCATCTATCCCAATGCCGTCAACGTTCCGATCGCCTGCGGCGGTGTCACCGTGATCCCCGGCGACATCATCGTCGCCGACGATGACGGGGCGGTGGTGGTCCCCGTCTCGATGGCGCCCATGGTGATCGAGGAGGCGCAGAAGCACCACGATTGGGAAGAGTTTTCCCGAGAGAAGCTCATGCAGGGCGCGCCCTTGCAGCGCTACTATCCGCTGCACGACGATGCCCGCGGAGAGTATGAGGCGTGGCGCAAAACGAGGCGTTAGGAAAGCTCAACGAGGGCGGAGCGCTGGTGCAGGCACGTGGCCGCGCTTGGGGCCAGCTCATCTTCCAGAAG
>NZ_RZSB01000561.1:0-3956 GCF_004023285.1 Mesorhizobium sp. M2A.F.Ca.ET.067.02.1.1 | reverse complement strand
CGTGACGCCGGAAGCGGTCGAGGACGGGCCGATCGCCAGGATCCACGACGGCGATGTCATCCGGCTCGACGCCGATGCCGGCACGCTGGAGGTGCTGGTGCCGGGAACGGAATTCGCGCTGCGCCGCACCGCGGACGCCGATCTCATCGGCAACGAGTTCGGCTTCGGCCGCGAGCTGTTCGCGGGGTTCCGGCAACTGGTCGGGCGTGCCGATCATGGAGCGGCGGCATTCGGAAGCGCCTGACGTTGCGGGTTCAAAAGACAAAGGGCGGCTTTGAGCCGCCCTTTGTCTTTGTTCCGGCCGAAACAACTACTGCACCGTGATCTCGCTCCGTTCGCCGGCCTTGATCGTCACCGGCGTTTCCTTGTCCTGGCCCTGGTCGGAGGCGTGCCGCACGACCACGTAGTCACCGGCGGGAATCGTCTGCTGCCAGCTGTCGCCATAGCTCAAGCCTAGCGACTTGCGCTTGCCCTCTATGTCCTTCTTCGACGAGAACACCTCGATCGAGTAAGCGCCGGGCGCCGACATCGCCAGCACGCCGGCGTCGAGCGCGACCTTGATGTCCTGGTTGTCGCCGGCCTTGATGCTGAAGGGCTGCTCGGCAACCGCAAGATCGAGGGTGGTGAGCGCGACATAGTCGTCCGGCGGCAGCCAGAACTTGCTGTCGGGACCATAGGAGTGCTCGACGCTCTCGCGGGAACCGTCGATCTTCTTCTTAGCCTTGACGATTTCGAAGCTAATGCCGGAATTGTCGGCCTTGTCGCCGCCTGCCGTATAGAAGGCATTGAGCACGGCGTGCCCGACGCCGACGACGACGTCCTTCTCGACCGTCTGTCCGGCAGCAAGCTGGATGGTCTCGGTTACCGTGCCGGCGCCGATCTGCACCGTCACTTTCTGCTCGCCGGCGGGGACAGTCGCCTTGGCGTCGCCATAGTGAGTGGTGCTGCCGCCCTGATAGGCGAAGTCGACACGCGCCTCGCCGCTGATCTCCGATCCCTGGCTCGCATGCGGATGGATAACCAGCGTACCGCCGTTGAGCGTGAACAGCGGCTTGTAAACCTGACCGGCCTCTATTCTGATCTTTTGCTCGCTTCTTGCCTCGTCGTCGCGGCCGACGACGATATAGTCGCCCGGTTCGAGATTGGTTTTCAGCTCGCCATACTCGGTCATGACCTGATCGCCGCGCCAGCCGTCCGCATTGGCCTTGTAGATTTCCCAGGCATTGCTGTTGTCGGAGATCTCGGGACCTCCCTTGGCCATGACCACGCTTGGCATGAAATTGAATTCAGGCTTGGCGGGCTCGGGCGCTGGCGCGGGTGCCGGAGCGGGCTCTTGCGCCGGAGCCGGAGCCGCCACGGTCTCGACCAGGGCGTCCTGCAGCGCCTTCTCGTCGGAGGCCTGGATGTATTTGCCGCCGGTGTTTTCGGCGAGGCAGGCGATCTGCTTGCCTTCGTCGGCGGTCAAGCCGAAGCCGACGACATCGGCGGTGAAGTCGACGCCGCTTTCCTTGAGCTCCTTGCCGAGCGCGCAGGGATCGCCGCCGCAGGTCTCCAGCCCGTCGGTGATCAGCACCACCGTTGCCTTGTCCTCGGTGTATCTGAGCGCCTCGGCGGCCTGCTTGACGGCAGCCGTGAGCGGCGTCTTGCCCAGGAATTTCATGCTGTCGGCGGCCGCCGAAATGGCGCTGGCGGAGCCGGCCTGTGGCGGCACGATCAGCTCGATGTCCTCGCAGCTGCCCTTGGTGCGATGGCCATAGGCCATGAAGCCTATCTCATCGTCGGCCGGAACCGATTGCAGCACCGTGCGCAGCGATTCACGCGCGATCTCCAGCTTCGGCTTGCCGTCGATCTGGGCCCACATCGAACCCGATGCATCAAGGATGATGATGACCTTGTTGGCGGCAAAGCCGAAACTTGTCATCGACAAAAGGAGGGCCGCCGCAGCGACGCTCCGTATCAGTCCCGCCATGGATGTCTCCTGATTGTTCCCTCGTCCGCGCCCGGAAAGCTATTTTAGGTGGCCTGCGGAGACAAGCTGCAAAAGCTCGTGGTCAGGCGCCCGGCACCTGTGCCGGGACAAAGCCCTCGGCCTCGACGATCTCCCGGTAACGCGGATCGGCGCGCAGCCCCTTGAAGGCCGGATCGATGCGCACGCCGAGCAGATCGTCTTCCTTGCGCCTTGCCGATTCCTCGAGATAGCGGATCGCATCGTCGCCTCGACCCAGCATGGCGGCGGTGGTGGCGAGCTTGTAGGCAGGTTCGCGGTCGCGCTGGTATTGCCGCAGCTGCTCGGCGAACATCGCCTTCAACAGGCCATCGCCGCCCTCGTCATCCAGGCCCTTTTCGGCGGCATCGGCAATGGCCTGGCGGGCATCGTTGCCGGAGATGACAGCGGCACGCCGGTATTCGCGCAGGAAATCGCTCCAGCGATGCTGGTCGAGATAGATGGTGGCGAGATATTCGGGCGGCGAACGCAGGTTCGGCTCCGCCTCGGCAAGCGGCTGCAGGATCGCCAGGGCCTCGTCGACGCGGCCGGCATGGAACAGGATGAGCGCCTTGTTGGCAAGAATGCTGCGCGACTCCGGGCTGAGTTCCTGCGCCTTGGCGATCTCGCTGAGAGGCTGTTCGGTCTCTCCGGCGACCATGAGCGTCAGCGCATACCAGTGGTGGGTCTGGGCGGAATCCGGATCAAGTCGGATCGCCCGTTCGAACAGCGCGCGTGAGCCGGCAAAATCCTTGTCCCAATAGAAAGCCGCGAAGGCGAGCGCCGCGTAGCCGCCGGCATTGCCGGGGTCGAGCGCTATGGCGCGATTGGCGGCGGCCTCAGCCTTCGGATAGGCGTCCCTTGCCGGCTTCAGCGTGAATTGGCTGACCATGTTGTAGGTCTCGGCCAGCTTGGCGTAGGCGTCGGCATATTCGGGATCGAGTGTGGTCGCCTCGGTGAGCAGTTGCATGGCGCGGTTCAGCCCTTTCGCCTGCCTTGTCTCCAGGTAGTAGACGGCGTCGAGATAGAGATCCTGGACCTTGGGATCCGGTTTGTAGGCAGCACGGCCCGGCAAGATGGGAGCGTCGAGCATCGAAAGGATTCCGGCGATGGCGATCACGGCAAAGAGCGTGATCGCGCCGGCGATGACGAGAGCCGGCCGGTAGCGGGAAAAGCCGGCCTGCCCTGGGATCCGATCGGCGTCGGCCGATGAGGCCTGCGGCATTTCACCCGCCTCAGCCGCAGTCTCGGTCGCAGGCGCTTCGGCCGGCGCCGCGCTGTCGCCCCGCAACCATCGCTCCAGCTCATCGGTATAGGCAAAGACGAGATTCCTCGCTCCGCCGGAAATCCGGTGAACCGGCAGGCCGCGCTGGCGCTCCCAGCGCCGCACGGTGCGCTCGTCGCGGCCGAAGAAGGCAGCGATTTCCTTCCAATCGTTCAGCCGACGGTCGCGCCTGCTCGCCAAAGCCTGCCCCCTAGAGCGTTTCACCGTTTCCCGGAAACGGCGAACCGCTCTATCCCTTTGTTTGACGCAATTCCGGACGGAAAACCGCTCACACTTTTCCTGGAATTGCTCCAGTGCCCGTATCTGCCCGCATTTGCCGGACGCGCCCAGGTCGGGCATCGGCTAGCATCCGGACATCGCTGGCTCGACGCCAACCGACGGCACATCCCCGGCGGACAAGCTCGCTTGGCTTGTGACGGATTTCAACCCGGCGAAAATGTGAGGTGCCGGCGGCCGGCCGCGTCACCCAACCGGCGACATCTTCCCGCAACAATCAGTAGGTGGTGCGGCGCTCTTCCGATGGCGGGCGGCCGAACTGGAGCCGGTAGCTCTGCGCGAAATAGGAGTGCGAGGTGAAGCCGGTAGCGATCGCCACGTCGAGGATCGGCATGTTGGTCTGGCGCAGCAATTCGCGCGCCCGCTCCAGCCTCAGCCGCATATAGTAGCGGCCGGGCGTTACGCTGAGGT
>NZ_RZSB01000560.1:0-3957 GCF_004023285.1 Mesorhizobium sp. M2A.F.Ca.ET.067.02.1.1 | reverse complement strand
ACGTCGAGCACCTTGCCCTGGTCCATGACCAGGATCTGGTCGCATTCGGTCAGCGAGGCGAGCCGATGGGAAACGATGATCATCGTGCGCCCGCTGGCGATTCGCATGAGATTAGAGCTGACCACGGCCTCGCTCTCCGGATCGAGCGCGCTCGTCGCCTCGTCGAGGATCAGGATGGTCGGATCATGGATCAGCGCGCGGGCGATTGCCAGCCGCTGCTTCTGGCCGCCGGAGAGGTTGGGGGAGCCTTCCTCGATATAGGTGTCGTAGCCGTTCGGCATGCGTTCGATGAACTCGGCGGCGCCCGCCAGTTGAGCGGCACGCATGGCGTCGGACAGCGTCAGGCCGGGACGGCCGGCAATGATGTTGTCCCGGATCGAGCCGCGGAACAGAAAATTGTCCTGGAGGACGACGCCCAGTCCCTGGCGAAGGTGACGAAGATTGATTTCCTTGAGGTCGACCCCATCGAGCTTGAGGAAGCCGCTGTAGTCGCGATTGATCCCCTGCAACAGCCGGGCAATCGTCGATTTGCCCGAACCGCTGCGGCCGACAATGCCGAACATCGTGCCGGCCGGAACGTCGAAGTTGACACGGTCGAGCGCCGGTGTCTTGGTGCCGATATAGCTGAAGGTCAGATCGTTGAATTTGATCTCGCCGACCAGCTTTGGCCGCAAACCGGCGGAATTGGAACTGCTTTCCAAGGGGCGGTTGAGGACCGAAGCGGTTTCGCCGATTGCCGCGCCCACCTCCTCATAGTCCTCGACCAGCCGCGCCAGGCCGACCAGCGGCTGGGCGACGCGCTGTGCGATCATCATGAAGGCGAACAGGCTGCCGACCATATAGCCCGACCCATCGCTCATCGCGAGATAGGCGCCGATCAGCATAGTGCCGAGGACCATGACACGTTCGATCGGCGTGACCAGGGTCTGCGGCCAGTTCGCCAGTTGCCCGAAGGCGAGACGCGCCTTGCCTGCGTCGGCCACGCGTTCGTCCCATAGCGCCTTGCGCTGCGGCTCGAGACCGAGCGCCTTGACGGTCTTGATGCCGACGACGGTTTCGCCGAGCGCGGCTGCCTTCCAGGTCTCGGCGTCGACCACGCTCTGGTAGCGTCGGCGCAATGGCGCAAGGAAGGCGAAGATGATCGCCATGATCACGACCGCGCAGGCGAGCACCATCCACGCGAGCGTCGCGTTGATGTAGAATATCACCGGGATCAGGACGCAGAGCGTGATCAGGTCCAGGAACGTGCTGAGCAGCTTTCCGGTCAGGAACTCGCGGATGCGATAGATCTGCGCGAGGTGGTACATCGTCTCACCCGCCGGGTGACGCTCGAAATAGTCGAGCGGCAGACGCAGCAGCCTGCCGAAGACATGCAGATTGAGCTTGGTGTCCAGGCGGGCGCCGACGACGTTGATGATCAATCGTCGCGCATGGCCGAGCAGCGTCTCGTAGGCGAAGACGACGGCGATGACCGCGGAGAGGAGGACTAGGGTCGAGACACTGCTGAACTGCAGCACCTTGTTGACCACCGTCATGACGATGAGGGGCGGCAGAATGGTGAGGATGCTCAGCGTGAACGAGGCGATGCCGATGTCGCGCAGCGGCCGGCTCTCGAGTCGCACCAGATCGACCAGCCAGGCGAAGGTGAATGGCGCGTCCGCCGCAATGTAGGAGCGCGCCGCCCGCAACAGGATCGCCTCGCCCGACCATACCTGCAGCAGGCGGAGCTCGTCGATCGGCACGGCGTCCGCGTCATCGGGCGCATCGACGCTTCTGAGCAGAACGACATTTTGCTCGGCGCTCGCTCCGATGAGGAGACCGGCTCCGCCATCATTGAACAGCAGGACGATCGGACCAGTGTGCTCGAAGCGCAAGAGATGTGACCAGCGTATGCGGAGCGCGCGCGACCACATTCCGGCGTTCTGCGCCCATTGCGAGAGATCGGAGGCGTTTGGAACCGAGGCCGCGCTTGTCGCCCTGAATTCGTTCGGGTCAAGCTCGACGCCGTGATAGCGGGCGACCTGCAGCATTGCCTTGAGGCGCGGCCCGATGCCGTCAAACGCAGGGGGCCCGCCGGGGATCCGCTTCGCCGCGCTCTCAATCCCGCCGTCCCTGTCCGCTTTCACGTCCGCACGGATCGGGACCGGCTGGGCTTCGGTGTTTCGAGGCACGCTTACCATGCACTCCCCCTGCGACCCACAAGCGAGGGTTCGTGGACGCTCCCGGCACACCGCCTCGGCCAGAGCTTCCGGCAAGTTCCATCATAGCCTGAACAGTCTTGGAGGACGAGCCCTTGGCCCCTGTCCCGGACGTGCGTATGCGGGCCCTGCGTTTCCGCGGGACCCGCATGCATTGTTTTCGAACAACACTCAGCCATTCGGCTTCAGAATATCCTTCAAAGCCTTGTTCAGCGTATCGTCGGTCTGGCCGTAGCCGGCACCCTGCTTGCCCTTGTCCGAAGTCAGGTCGGAAGTCGCGCCGGACGGCTTGTTCTGGTTCTGGCCGAAGCCCTTGACCGTGTTGAGAACGTTCAAGAGATCGGTCGTCGCCGAACCGACGGCCTGGCTGACGAGGTCCTTGAACGAACCGGAGCCGCCATTGCCGTCCGAGCCGGATTGCAGGAACTGCTTGGTGTCCGTCAGCCCCAGCGTGCTGGCCGTGACGTTGGCACCGCCGCTGTGGCCAGGCGCGCCGTCGTTGTCGGTGCCGTCATTGTCGTGACCCTTGCCGGGGTTGCTGCTGTCGCTTCCGTCTGGATCATTGCCGCCACCATTGTTGCCATGCTCGGTGTGGCCGGTCCCGCCTCCGTGGCTTCCGGTTGCGCCAGTCGGACCAGGCGCACCCGTGGCTCCGGTGGCTCCCGTTCCACCTGTAGCTCCGGTCGCACCGGTCGCTCCAGTCGCGCCAGTCGCTCCAGTGTCACCGGTCGAGCCAGTGGCACCCGTTGCTCCGGTCGAACCCGTCGCTCCGGTGGCTCCAGTTGCGCCTGTGGCTCCGGTGGCTCCAGTCGCGCCAGTCGCTCCAGTGTCACCGGTCGAGCCGGTGGCACCCGTTGCTCCGGTCGAACCCGTCGCTCCGGTGGCTCCGGTCGCACCGGTGGCACCCGTCGAACCCGTTGCTCCAGTCGCCCCGGTGGCTCCGGTCGCACCTGTAGCTCCGGTCGAACCCGTTGCTCCAGTCGCCCCGGTGGCTCCAGTCGCGCCTGTGGCCCCGGTCGCACCCGTTGCTCCAGTCGCCCCGGTGGCTCCAATCGCGCCTGTGGCCCCGGTGGCTCCGGTCGCGCCTGTGGCTCCAGTCGACCCCGTCGCTCCAGTCGCCCCGGTGGCTCCAGTCGCACCTGTGGCACCGGTCGAGCCCGTTGCTCCGGTTGAACCCGTCGCTCCGGTGGCTCCTGTTGCACCTGTGGCTCCGGTCGAACCGGTGGCACCGGTCGAGCCAGTCGACCCGGTCGAACCAGTCGCTCCGGTTGCACCCGTGGCTCCGGTCGAGCCAGTCGCTCCGGTCGCGCCAGTTGCTCCGGTCGAACCCGTTGCTCCGGTCGAACCCGTAGCGCCCGTCGAGCCAGTGGCTCCGGTCGATCCAGTCGCTCCGGTTGCACCCGTGGCTCCGGTCGAACCTGTGGCTCCGGTCGCACCCGTGGCTCCAGTCGAGCCCGTAGCTCCAGTTGCGCCTGTGGCTCCGGTCGATCCAGTAGCTCCGGTTGCACCCGTGGCTCCGGTCGAACCTGTGGCTCCGGTCGCACCCGTGGCTCCAGTCGAGCCCGTAGCTCCAGTTGCGCCTGTGGCTCCGGTCGAACCAGTCGCTCCAGTCGCACCCGTTGCTCCGGTCGAGCCAGTTGCTCCGGTCGAACCCGTTGCTCCGGTCGAACCCGTAGCGCCCGTCGAGCCGGTGGCTCCAGTTGCGCCTGTGGCTCCGGTCGCACCAGTCGCTCCAGCCGCACCAGTTGCTCCGGTCGAG
>NZ_RZSB01000055.1:0-15638 GCF_004023285.1 Mesorhizobium sp. M2A.F.Ca.ET.067.02.1.1 | reverse complement strand
GCTCTTTGCCGCTTCGGTCTTTGCCGGCGATCCGATCGACAGGATCCTCCAGCTCGGCGGCCGGCTGCCCTTGCATGCCTTGCTCGGCTTCCTCACCGGCATGGCGATCATCCAGTTCGAGCTGGCCGATGAAAGCACAAACAACAGCGGGTTTGCCATCGCTTCGATCGTGGCGCTGGCCAGTATCGTGGCGGCAATCATGCTGGCGGGGCGCGAGAGCAGGGGCTTGCGCTGGCTGGCCTATACCGGCTTCGCCTTCGAACTCGCCATCATCTACAGCGTCACCTTGAGGTCGATGCTGGATACGGCCGGCTTCTTCCTGGCGGCGGCGGTGCTGCTCGGCATGCTGGCGCTGGTCATCATCCGCATCGAAAAGCGCATGAAAGCGCCTGCCGGAACAGGAGCAGCGGCATGACCGGCAAGAAACTGATCATCTCCGCGCTGGTGCTGGCGCTTGTCCAGATCGGCTTTCTCAGCTGGATCATCGCCAGCCGCGCGGCGATCCTGCGCAACGGCAAGGAAGTGCTGTTGAAAGTCCAGCCCGTCGATCCGCGCGATCTCCTGCGCGGCGACTACATCTCTCTCAACAACAACATTTCGCGCATTCCGGTGAAATTGATCGCCAACATTCCGGAAGGCAAGTTCTCCAGCGAGGACACATCGATCGTGGTGCGGCTCAGGAAGGGCGCCGACGGTTATTGGCAGCCGACGACCGCCTGGTTCGGCCAGGCGCCCGCGCCGGCAGGCGAGGGCGAAGCAGACATTGCCGGCCATGTCGTTGAGGGCTGGGGCCTTCGTGATACGGACGCGACGATCGCGCCCGACTATGGGATCGACCGCTTCTATTTGCCGGAAGGCGAGGGCGTGGCGATCCAGGACGACATGCGCGTGCGGCCGTTCGGCATCAAGCTTGCGCTCGCATCCGACGGCACGGCACAGATCAAGGCGCTGATGGACGGCGACAAGGCGCTGTTCCAGGAGCCGCTTTACTGAGATGTGTCAACATTCGACCCACCTTAAGTCACGGTTCCAGCAGTGGCCCTAGCCGGACGGCGTCGGTTCAAGCGCAGCAAGGCCACAAACGCGCCGCAGGAGCAGAGCATCGCGAGGCCGAGCACGGCTTCGCTGCCAAAATGCGCCAACAGTCCGGCCAGCAATGGCGGCGATATGGCGGAAATCAGGTTGAGCGGGAGAGCGATGTTGGATGCGGCCCGCGCGTAGGCCGCCTGGTCGTAGAACACCAGAGGTATCGTTGCCCGCGACACGGCAAGAATGCCGCTGCCCAAGCCATAGAGGAGAATGAAGCCGGCAATCGACCAGTGCGTGCCGTGACCCAGAATGAGAAGCAGCATGGCGAACGGCAGCGCCAATCCGGCGAAAAGCGCGGTGGTCATCCCGTCCCAGCGTCCAGCGCCCAGAAAATCGACGCCCCTGGCGCCGACCTGAAGGATGCCCAGCATCGAGCCGAAGGCGACGGCTTCTCCGGCGGGAAGTCCCTCGGCCTTAAGCAGTTCGATCAGTATGGCGCTGAATCCGAACGTGACGAAGGCATTGAGCGTGATCGCCGAAACGATCAGACGGAAGATGCCTGCCGGCACGGCTGGAGTTTTCCGGGTTGCCGGAACCGTTGACGAGGCTTTCGGCGATGGCGGCCGGCGCGGCAAGCCGAAGGCATAGAGCGGCAGGCAGACCACGATCATGGCCGCCGCGTAGACGAGGCAAGTCATGCGCCAGCCGATCAGCCCGGACAGGAAGGCGGCGGCGGGCCAGAAGATGCTGCTCGACAAGCCGGTCATCAGCATAAGCACGCCAATGGCGCTCTTGGCGCTGCTGCCGGCGACCTCGTTCAGCATGATGTAGGCCGCCGTCGTCAGCATCGCGCACCCAGCCGTGCCAAGGATGACCCATGCGGTAAAATAGAGAACCGGCCCGTGCGCGGCCGCCAGCGCCACGAAGCCCGGAGCGGCAAGGATCGTGCCCATGATCATCACCTTGCGGGCGCCGAAGGCATTGAAAGCCTTTGCCAGCGGCGGCGCCCACAGGCCCATGACCACATAAAATACCGAATTGCCGGCGAACACCGCCGCTATGCTGATTTGAAGGTCGGCGGCTATCTGGCTGCCGACGATAGCCAACAGCCCGACCGATCCCCAGCCCATGAGCTGGGCGATCGCAAGCACGATCAGGGTTCGAACGATAGTCCTGTCCAGAATCGCGATGCGCATGCGGGTGGCCGGTCGACTGCAAACCCGCCTGCTAGCAGAGCCTCAATGTCGGTTTGATGACTGCATAGAGCAGAAGGCCTGGCGTCGGTCCTCCTTCGCCAGGGCTTCGGAGGTCGGCTCTTCGAGCTTTAGGTGGCCTGCCATACGAAGCTCGAAGAGCAAAGGATGGTGCGGATGAAGGGACTCGGCGCGGTTGTGGTCCATTGAAATTAAACGTGAATTATCGACGCACAACAATTTTGTGGCATGATTTGTGGCATGATAGGCGGCAGGAAGAGCGGTGGTTCGAGGCAAAAGGTTGCCGGTTAAATCGCCGGCGTGACAGGCCAGGGAAACGCCGAATAGCGTCAACAGGTGGTTTCGACTCGCGAGCCGTTCGAATTGCCGGCAAAAACAGCGAAAGTTGAAACCGGTCAGCCGGCCCGCTTGCCGACCTGCCGCCTGGCCAGCTCGCGCTGATATGGCCATTCGCAATGCTCGGCGCTCAGCGCGTGGCTGATGAAGCCGATGTTCTTCGGGTCGCGGCCGGCCGCGCGGCAGCGCGGGCAATGCGTCTGCTTCCTGAGAGCGACGTCGCCGCATGGATAATCCATGCCGACCTTGCGGGCGAGCCGCACCAGGTTGAGGCGGCCATAGTGACCGCAGCCATGGTTGTGGCAGTTCACCGAGATCTCGCCGCCGAGCGCCAGCACCTTGCCGATCGTGTCGACGGTGAGTGGATAGGTGATTTCGGGCAGCCACGACATGCGCCCGACATAGGTGCGGCGCGCCGGCCGATCAACCTTCGAGGATGCCGGTGACGGATCCGTGCCTCAGCTTGGCCTCGCCGCGCAGCGAGCGCACGCGCGCCCTGATGCCGGGCTGCAGCCATTCGACATCATCGCCGGCGATCGCCCTTGGCACGGCCGCCGGCGGCGCCGTGCGCATGCGCTTGAGAAGCCGCGCGCGGATTTCCTTGGTCACGTTGATCGCCGGCGCGCCGGCATATCGGCCTTCCCGACCGACGATCGCTTCCGTGCGCTTGCCCGGCCGGCGGCGGATGCCCCAAAGCTCGAAATCATGCGTCTCCCAGCATTTGATCTTCAGCCAGGCATCCGAGGCGCCGCTGCGATAGGAGCTGCCGCGCCGCTTCGAGACCATGCCCTCGAGGCCCATGCGCTCGACGCCCTCGAAGAAGTCGGCGCCGCCGCCCTCGACATGGACCGAATACTGGATGATGCCGGTCGCCGGCTTCACCAGGTCCCAGAGGATCGCCTTGCGCTCGATCGCTGGCACGGCGCGCAGGTCGCGGCCGTCGAGATGCAGGATGTCGAAAGGGACATAGGCGAGCTGCTCGGCGTTCCAGGTCATGCGTGAATGCATGGCGTGAAAGTTCGGCCGGCCGTCTTCGTCCGGTGCGATCATCTCGCCATCCATGATGAAGGACTTGGCGGGGAGTTTTTCAGCGGCCTGCACGATCGGCCAGTAGCGCTTGGACCAGTCATGGCCATTTCTGGAGAACGCGCGGGCGCCGGCCCAGTCGAGGATCAGCTGGGTCCTAAAACCGTCGTATTTGATCTCGTGGAACCAGTCGTCGCTCACCGGCGCCGTCTTCACCAGGCGCGGCTCCATCGGCTTGATGAACTTCAGCCGGGGTTCTTCGTTACGCATGCACAACACCCAACAACCGCGATTCAAGCCGTGGTGGCGCGATCGGTTCCGAGCATTTTAGCGAAATTTGATGGACGAGTGGTTATGACGAAGCTTTCCGATCTGGGACCGCCGATCATTGGCAAGCGCCACGGCGGGGAGCCGCCCTCAATAAACGATCATTTCTACGCATGCCGACGGTGCCGACAGATTGTAGACCGCAGAGACCTTCGGCAGGTCATGTGGCACGAGAAGCCCCAACATGAGCCGCTGGACCTCGATGCCTGAAACGCGAAAAGCCCGCGCATCCCGAAGGACACGCGAGCGAGGCAGAGCGCATGGCATCGCTCTTGGGAGGATCAGGGAGATCGGTACGTCGTCGGCTGCGATTTGGCAGCCAAGGCCCGGAGATCGGCCTTCACCTCGCCGACTGCGGCCGTCAGGGCGTCGAACTTGGTGCCCATGATGTCCAGGGTTCTATCGATCCGGTTGTCCTGCGCGTCGTTGCGCTTGTCCTGCTGATCGAGCCTGTAGGTCACATTGTCCAGGGGTTTCAGCTTGTCGCTGATGTCGGCCAAGGTCCGGTCGATCGACTGCCAGCGGCGGTCGCGGTCGGTTTCCTGCGCATCGACCTTGGCGGCGAGAGTGCTCAAATCGTGCTTTGAGGCCGCATTCTGCATGGTTGACTGGACCTGCCAGTATATCCCGCCCGCCGCGAAGGCCTGCACCACGAGCACCACAACGAACCCAAGGAGCTGCGCTTGGGAGATCGGGCGCTTATCCACCTTGATCGCAAGCATCTCTATCTCTTCCTCTGCCATCCGCCCCGCTGCCCTTCATGCACTGCGAAATTCAATGAGAGGTGACGGCCATCATCACAACGCAGAACAGGCCAAAAACGATCATGCCGGCAAGCCAGAATTTCATTGCCCGTCATCCCATTCGATGACCTTGTCCATCCGCGCCGCGCAGATCAGCAGGCCGGTCTTGTTGACGTTGCCACGATCAAGCAGATCGCCGGCATTCTTGGCACCGTCAAGACGATCGCCGGCGACCGCGCCCTGCTTCTTCCAGATGCGCGGGCACTTGCGCTTCAGCCCGGCCGGGATGTGCCGGACGACAGGCTGGATCTCAGTGATGACCTGCGGCTTTGGGTTCGTTGTACAGCCGCAGGAGATCATCAGGGATAGGAGTGCCAAGAAAGTCGTTGACCTTCGCATTGTTCGCCCTTATCTCGGAAAGCTTCGTTGCCATGTCCAGCGTTGACTGGTTTGCGGTGTCGATCTCGTCTTGGAGCGCCGACACCAGCTTGTCGGCTTTCGCAGCGTCGGCTTCCGCCTTCAGCCTGGCCGCTTCGTTGGCCTTGTTCGTGGCCACGGCCAGGTCTCGATCGCGGATAGCCGCGTCTCTAGCGACAAGCGCGTCCTTGGCCGCGACCTTGTAGTGATAGGCAACGAGACCAAGGCCCATGAAGGCGATGATGACGACGCCGATGATGATGAGGCGAGCCTGGATCATCTGCGTCTCCTGTTGGCGAAGCGCAGCCCGTGCGGATGGCGCGTGCCGCCGCCATGCCGCTCATTGGCCCATGTCTGCGGCTGGATCTTGAAATCGATCGGAAGGCCGGTCTGGGCTCGCATCCATTCCGAAAGCGCTACGGTGTGCAGCAGCCATTTGGTATCGAACTCGAACAGCCCCGTGCTGAAATCCTGCACATTCGGGAATTCGCGCCGGAACTGCTTGTCGTCGAGGATCAGGACGACATCGACATCGCGCCAATCAGGTCGCTCCAGGGCGCTGCCGACGACATAGCAGCCAAAGCCGCCATAGGCGTCGTTGATGTGCTTGCAGGCCAATTCCAGCTTGAAGACGGCCGGCACGCCGATGTAGCTGGTCTTTTTGCGCGGCGCTGTCTTTTCCGGTTCGTCGCTCATGCCCACACCATGTAAAGCGCCAGCGCAATCGCGAGCATGACGAGGTACGGACAGGCGACCCTCCCATACAGGCGCTCGGCGAGGAAGATGACCCAAGTGCGGCCCATCAGCCGACCGCCTCAGCGAGGCGCTTTGCCTTGCGGCTGGCCCACCAGCGATAGCCAAGGCCACCGATCGCCAGGATCGCGCTCACGATGACCAGGACAACGATCACCTTGCCGATCCACTGGCTCGCGTAGCTGAACGGCATGAGCTGATCCTGGAGGCTTTGGAGCGTGCCTGCCACCACACCGCCGCCGACACCAGCACCTGTTGCAACATCGGCCGGCGCGGTCGTGGGAGCTTCGTTGGCATCCTCGGCAAATGCCTTCGCGCTGGCACCGTCATAGAAGTTGGCGACGCGTGGCGCGTTGCTCGACGCCCACGCCTTGCCGATCGCGCGGACCTCTGAGACGCGCGCAGTCCATCCGCCGCCAAACACCCGGAAGGTCGAGAGGTGGCGCAGGAAGTTCATCCGCTGGTCACAGATGGCGTCCACAAGCGCATCAAGGTCTTCGACCGAGTTGACAGCCGTGATCGTGGTCAGGCCCATCGTGCCGTCGATACGACCGCCGTAGGCCGAGCCCAAGGCACGTTGCAGCCAAATGATCGATTGCTTCGGACCGGAATTCACCGCGCCGTCGAAGACTACATAGTCAATGCCGGCCGGCAGATCGTCGCCCTTCACGGCGTCCCAATACTGCCGATCATAGATATCGGCGACTTCCTGGTTCGCGATCTGCTGGACAGACTTGGTGCCGAGCCCCTTGCCGCGCCGGTAAGCATCATAGACGCGCTGCGTGACGCCCTTGTTGGTCGGGCCGCCAGGATCTCGCGGATGGTTCACATAGCCGCCCTCATGCGCAAGCACGCGGGCCAGCGCTTCCTTTTCTCGAGATGAAGCCATGGCAGTTCCTTCCGTGATCGCGGATGGTGAATGTTTTCAGATTTTGCGAAGACTGGATTAGGCGGTGGGCATCACGCGCCGAGCGCTCCGAGAGCGAAGCGGCTTTTCGACCAGTTCAAAGGAGCCCCAAGCGATGATCCACGAGGCAATGCCGGCAATCACAAAAAGCAGCATGGGTGTCGCGCTGCCTTTCAGCGCGATCACTATGGGGTAATGCCACAGGTAGATCGAATAGGAGATCTCACCTGTGTAGGCCAAGTGTCTCGGCAGCATGTTTGGATAAGCAGCAAGTCCTGCGACCAGCACGACGGAAAGCAAATCGACCGGAAGCGCGGTCATCACGGTTATCGACGAATAGAATGGCGCGACAGCAGCGATGACGAGCAACGCCGCGCCTGCCAACCAGGTCCAGCCCTTACCGATCACCCAAGGCGCCAGCGCGCCGGCCGAACCGATGGCGAGCCCGCTGAGATTGGTGTCGAAGCGATAGAAGGTTCGGTAGAAATCGACGCCGATCGCGAGATCGCACCAGCGCCACGCCGTCGCGACAAGCCAGAACGCCGTCAGGATCAGGAACGCCCGCCGGCGTGGAAGCCGGGCCAGCATCAGGATCACCAGCGGCCAAACGAGGTAGAAATGTTCCTCGACCGCCAGGCTCCATGTGTGAATGAGAAGAAACGGCTCCTTCCACAACGGCACGGAATAGTCGGACAGGTACAGCCCGGCAAGAAGCACGTCGCGCGCCGCGTTGTCGGCAGGGAAGACGAACGGCGCCGCTGACGCATAGACGGCGAGCATCAACAGCAGCGGCGGCCATAGCCGCCGGATTCGCCGAAGATAGAACCTCACGACATCGACGCCGCCGGTGCGGTCGAACTCGCCGACCAATAGCCCCGTGATCAGAAAACCCGAGAGGACGAAGAACACTTCGACGCCGATCCAGCCGCCGACCGCAAATGGCAGATGGCAATGGAACGCCACGACCGAATAGGCTGCCATCGCCCGAAGCACGTCGAAAGACCTGTTGCGGTCCATCAGTGGCAACCCTCCCCGAGCGCCACTCTACTTAGCTGACAGCGTAAAAGCCAGTCGATGCCCAGGACGCGTATTCCGCAGCGAGCCACGCGGCGGGCAACTCCCCATTGCGCAGATATGGATAGTTGAGGCTGCCAATGAACGGTTCCTGCGCGGCCGAATCCGAACCGCCGACATAGAACGTGTCACCAGTTCCGGCCGGACGCTGATCGGTGCCCGTATCGGTGCCGGTAAGCGCCCCGTCTCGATAGATCTTGCGGTTCGTGGTCCCGTTGAACGTGTGGGCTGCTCGATGCCTGGAGCCGTTGACGAGCGCCGAGCCGGAGCTGTCCAGCCAACTATCCGCACTGTTCCACGCGCCGAAGTTGCTTGTGGCACCCCTGACGAGCAGCGTGGCGCGGTTGCCGCTGTCTGACGAATTGTCGCTATAGGACACCAGGCTGTCGTTGCCTTGCACGGTCGCCTGATATTCCGAGGCTCCCATCGTCCAGACCGTGCGCTTCGAGAGGCCGGTGATTTTGAGGCAGCCGGAGGTGAGTATCAGCCAGCCATACTGGCTGTAGTCTGGGCTAAGGGTGTAGATCGCGCTTGGGGTGCCGTCGAAGAGGACGTAGAAGGCACCGTCGCCCTTCGACGCAAGACCTTCCATGAACCCGTTGACGCCAGACCCGGTGATGGTCGCCCAAGTCTCCGTCGTCGAGCCGTCGAGCGAGACGCGGTAGAAATTGCCGGTCGAGATATAATAGTTGCCGTTCCAAAACTCGATGCCCTGCTTGCTCGGGATCGATGCCGTCGTGATGAACCCGAGATAGCTGAAGCTGGCGTCGTATTTGTGAATTTTGGTGTCTCCGGACGAGGTGAAATCCACGATAACGAAGCGGCTGTTGGTCGGATCCCAGGCGATGCCGGCGGCCTCATGCGCGTTGGCCGAGATGTCATACTTGCGCTTGAACGAAAGATCGCCCGGATCGAAGACGCAGACCCACTGATTGCTGTAGGGGCCGCTAGGATAGGTCTCGATCGGGATGAAGAGTTCGCCCCCGACGATGCAGCCATCGCCGAGATGATTGGCGCCCGAACCGGAAAGGCCTGCCCCGCTGATCGGGCTGCTGTTGGTGAGAAGCAGATTCCAGCTCGCGTCGTATTTCTCGATCGTGGTGGTGTCGATCACATAGAAATAGGTGCCGTCATAAGCGACACCTTCATGCGCCGAAACGTCGCTTCCGACTGCGGTGCAGCTATAGTTGATGTAATCGAAGCGCCCGCTGCCGGTGATCGTCGCGTCATGCCCGCTGCCGTTACGGTTGGTCAGCCCGTTGATGATGACCGCATCGTAATCCGACCAGACCGCGTTGCGGCCATAGGTGTCGGTCGCCGGCAAAAGGTTGAGGCTGGCGTTGCCCCATTTGATCTTGAAAACGGTATTCGAAGCCGCCGCGACGTTCATCTTGGTGAAAAGTTCGCCGACCTTCCCAGGCTGGAAAAACAGCGTCAGATCGAATGGAAGCTGGGTCGTGCCATCGGCGGCATAGAGGCGGATATCGCCGCCGTCCGATTTCACCTCATTCCAGAAATTGGCCGGCATGTCGGCCAGGTTCACCTTGACCGGGAAATCGGTGAGGTCGGAACTGACGGCGCCCGAGGCAATCGTGAAGGTCGCAATCGTCGTGCTCACAGCCGCGAACTGATCAACGGAAATCGAGTACGGCCCGGCATCGGCATTGTTGAACCAGAGCGCCAGACCGAAGTTGACGACACCGGACACATTCGTGAATGGCGAAAGCGAAGCGCCGGAATACTCGGTGTTCCATGCCGAGCCGTCGGTGCCGGATTCCAGCATATAGGTCGTGCCGTCCACCGAGACGGTCAGGCGGATATAGTTCGGCCCGGCCTGGGTGCCGGAAGCCGCCGCGCCGCCGTCGCTGGTGGTGTGGCCGGTATCCTTGTTCCAGCCGTTCGGCGGCGTGCCGTAGACCTTATATTTGTGCAGGCCCGTCGAGCCGTCTCCCCTGAGACCGACGATGTGGAAGTCATTGTTGTTCTTGAAGCCGAAACCGACCATGGCGAGCTTGCCCTGCTGGGCGAGCTGCGAGAAGTGCGGCGTGTAGCGGAAGGTATAGCGATAGCCGGCCTGTACGGTCGCCAGCGGCACGACGATCTTGCCGAACGACCCCGGCTTGATCTTGCCCTTAACTGTGACATCGCCGGCAGCATTCGTGGTGACGACCGGCGGCTCGACCGAACCACCATCGCCGATGCCGGTGCCGGTGCCACCGCCAGTGGCAATAGGCACATAGGCGCCCGGCCCGCGCCTTCCAATCAGGTGCGGAAACATCAGGCGGCTCCCTGGAAGCCTTCCAGCGTGGCAATCCAGGTCGACGCGGAGAGCGGAGTAAAGGCATCGAGCGTCTGGATCAGAGCAATGACGGTTTGCGCACCGGACACCGGCTTGGCGATGATGCGCGCGCCTTCGTCGGGAACGAGGATGCCGGCTGCGCCGTCGCTCATGGCGCGCAGCGTTCCCGACATGGTGCCGATGAAGGAGCCGCGCGGCGCGGTGAACGCGGCATTGTCGCCGGCACCCGGCGTGACCGCTACACGATAGAGCCAGACACGGAAGTTCTTGCCCTGCGCACCCGTGTCGCTGGTGATCAGGCGCAGGCGCTCGAGCGTGATGGTATCGTCGTTGACATCGGAAACCGAGAAGGACAGCGCTGTGACCGAGCCAGCCGAGGTGTTGTTCGCGACCGCGTCATTGGCGGTATAGGCATTGGTGTCGGCCGGCCTCGTCATCGTCGCCGCCGCGGCCTCGATGAACTTGGTCTTGACCTTGCCGATCAGGCTGGTGCCGGCGCCGATGACCAGCGTGCCGGCGATCCACTGCTTCACCAGGCCACGCAGATATTGCTGGAGTGTGCCGTTGGCGTCCGTGGTGACAGCTGCGCCGGAAGTCGCGCCCAGCGTGGCCACTGCTGGGTCATCGGAAGCCAGTGTGACTCGTTGCACGCCGGCCGCGACTGCCCCGGCGCCGCCGAGCGCATCGGTCGCGACGCCATCCGCGCCAAGCGAAATTTTGACGCGCTGGTGAAGCACGCCGCTAACATCATCCGCCGCGATGCTGGTCCCGGCGCCTTGCGTGATCGCAACATTGTCAGCCATGTCAGGATGCCTTTGTCAAAACGAGGAGGAGGCCGATGGGCTGGCCGGCGGTGTTGGGGCCGCTTGATGCGGCGGACGAAGTGGCGGACTGGACACCAAGGCCGAGCCCGAGACGATTGAGCGCCATCAGGATGCCGCCTTGACCTTGACCTTCTCGCCGTCGGCGATGCCGAAGGTGTAGGGGATGTCGGCCTTGATCTTGCGGACATCGACGCCATCGACGTCGGGCGAAGCGCCGACGGCGACCCAGCAGTCGGCGTCAGCCAGCAGCTCGACGATCGTTTCGCCGTCGGCGGTCAAACTGCCGGTGTTGGGAAGCGTGATGGTTTCCGTCCGGCAGCCCGATCCTTTGGCCACGGGCGGATCGTAATCGCGTGTCGCATCGATGCGCGAAAGGGTGACGATGAGCGTCGCCATCGGCTTTTCCTTTGTTCAGATGGTTGATTTGATCAGGCGGTTAGCGCCGGCAGCGCCGTGGGTGTCAAGGCCGGATAGAAGGTGATCGAGCGGATATGGGCCTGGAACAGCTGGCGGCCATCGCCGGCGCCACCATCCCAGCCGAGCTGCGAGGCAGACATCACCGAGGCGGCGTAAGCCACGGTCTGGGTGATGGCCGCGTTGCCGTCATGGCACCAGGCGTATTGATAATTGCCGCCGCCGACGTCGCGGTTGAAGGTCAGCGCGATCCGGTGTGTTCCGGCTCCCGAGATCGAGGCGGTGATGCCGAGCGAATTTTGGTCGTCGATGTCGCCGTCGATATAGGCCTGGCACCACAGGCTCGAGGAATTGTAATCGGGGTCGTTGCCCATATAGAGCAGGCAGCCGCCGAGCGAGCTCGCGGTCGACACCTCGAAGACCAGCGTCATGCCGGCGGCCAGGCCTGAGAGCAGCCTGGTCAGCATGACGCCGATCGGCGTCGGTCGGTTCGAATTGTCAAAATTGACGTACATGCCCGAGCCGGAGATCGCGCCCGGGTCGAAGTCGCCGCCGAGCAGGGTGGCGATCGCCCTTGTCTGCCCTGCCAGGAAATATTGGCCATTGACGAAATCGAGCATGCCGTCGGCGTCGACCGGCACCCAGGGCGGTATGGCGGCGGCGGATGGCGGCAATTGCGCCACGGTTCCGGGCATCATGAGGTCTTCTGCCTTTCGCACAGGATCCAGCAGCCGAGCGAGATCGTCTCGCCGGAATGCACGGTCTCGAGGCGGCGCGCCGCCACGCCCTTGAACACGTGTTTTTTATAGGTGACCTCGATGCCGGCAACCGGCACCGGAACCGTGTCGATCCAGGCGGGATAGGCATAGAGGCGCAGATAGGTTTGAAAGAAGCCGTCGGTGTAGCAGACCGGGCCGGAGGTGAAGGCCGGCGATGAAAAGCCGAAGGTCGGCGTGAAGCCGGTCTGGAAGAAGCCAGGCGCGTTCGGCACGTCAATATCGGTATCGGTGCCGGAATCCGGCCGGAACGACGCGGCAAGATCATGCTCGGCATGCTGCGTCATGCCGTCGGTATCGGTGACGACCGTCGTGCCGCCGACCGGCAGCCAGCTTTGCTCCCATTCGCCATGCGTCGTCGGTCCCGGCAGCGTCGGCAGGCCGGTGATGACCGGCGTATCCTTCAGCCCGTGCCACTGGTTGTTGCGGCGCACCACCATGTCGGCGATGCCCTGCGGCTCGCCGTCGGGCAGGTAATATTCCGTCCGCTCGAGCCAGATATAGCTGCCGCCTGGCGGAGGCAAGGTCGGGTAGCCGGTGAACGGCGCGCCGTAATCCGGCGGGTCGCAGCCTTCCGGTGCGCTGATCATGGTCGAGCGCCCGCGCGGCGTCCATAGGAAGGCGAAATGCGTTTCCGGTCCCCAATGCACCTCGACGATGCGACGGAAGGGACCTAGGTTGACCGGATGGTCCTTCGAGCCATAAGCCTGCGCCATCAGCTGGTTACATCCTCGGCGAGGCGGCCGATGAGTTCCCACTCGTTGGCGGCCACCTTCTTTGCGGTGATGGTGCTGCCCTTGCCGGCGGTCTGGTTGAGAAAGCCGGCCATGCCGTCGATGACGACGCCGGTCACCGCGTCAAAGCTGATGACGCCATCGCCCACTTGCCTGAAGGTGATCTCGTCGTCGACCGCGAAGGCGACTTCGTCGTCGCCCGGCAGCATGACGGTGAGCGAGGCGCTGCCAAGGTAGCGCAGATAGGCGTTGCGGTTGCCCAGCGTCGGCTCGAAGATGCCGGACGTGTCGCCGTCGATCTCGGCGACCGTCGACGGGCGGAATGCCGCCTGGGGCAGCGTATAGGGACCGAGCACCGTCGCATCGGCTAGATAGATGGTCATCTGGGTGCCGACGACGGTGATGTTCGAGATGCCGACGGCCTGCGGCGGATTGTCGATCAGGTCCTGGACGCGCTGGTCGAGAAAGTAAAAGTTGGCGTCGATCTGGGCAGCGTCGAGGTTGTAGCCCTGGCCGGCGCCCCAGGCCCCGGCGGTCCGATACGTGATTGCCATCGGGGATTGCCCTTATTTCTTGTCGTCGGCCGCGCGCGGCAGGTTGAGCGCGATGAAGCGGCCGTCATCGCGGCCCTGGAACACGATGCGGTAGATATTCTTCACCATCACATACTGCTCGGAATCATCGGGGTTCTCGACGCGGATGGTTTCCCAGCAGCGCGACACCCAGTCATACTCCGAGATGTGGATTTCCTTCGGCTCATCGTTTTTGTTGTTGTCGTCGGGCCAGATGATCGTGACGCTCGGCTGCGTCTTCTGATCCGGCGACGTCAGGGTAAAGCGGGATGCCTTGCCGAAGCGGGTGTGGGCCTCGCCACCCTGATCCGGCTTGATCTTGGACAGCGCGCGCTTGAGGACGCTTTCGCCATCGTTCGTGGTGATGAACGAAATGGTGCCGCCGCTTGAATTGCGACCAGCGCGCCACGGGTCGGGAATGCCTTGAATGTCGCCGAAGTCAGCCATCAGGCAGCCTCGAGGTTGATCGTGCGCGGCACCTGGAGCGCGCTTACCGTGATCGGATAGTCCGTGATGAACGGCCCGCCCTTCAGCACCTTGAAGTCGGCGTCGACCTCAGTGAATACCTGGTTGAGGGCGTTCATCGCGCCGGAAATATCGGTCTGGAACGCATTGAGCACGGCGCGCTGGGTCGGCAGCGGATTGATGATGGTGATCTGCTCGATGAGCATCGCCGGGTCCATGGCAAAGAAGTCGACGCGGTCATCGTTGGGCGTGATCGATCCGAACTCTTCATAGGTGACCTCGCCAGCGACCGGCATATAGGTCTGGCCGTCATAAATCTGGTATCCGGTATCGACATAGCCATCCTCGACATAAGCCGGCGTGCCGTCGCTGATCGATACCGTGTTGCCGTTGCCTATGGAGCAACCGATAGTGATTGTGGCCTGCATCTGGCCGTTGGCCGCGGTCAGCGTGTAGCCGATGATCTTGCCAGTCGCCTCGCCGCCTGGAATGCGCGGATCGGCGACACGGGCATTCTTGCGGCAGGACAGGTCAAGGCCGGCACTGAACGGCACGGTGAAGGTGATGGCAATCGCCCGGCCGCGTTCCAGAATGCTCTTGCGCGCCAGGCAGATCAGGAATTCGAGGCTTTCGCGGCCCCTCGCTGTCGGCAGATAGGCGCGGTTGCGGACATCGCCGATCGGCAGGCCGAACGGATTGTCGGTCGTTGCCTCGTCGATCGGCTCGTCGGCGTCGCCGGAAACCTTGATTTCCGTGATGTCCTCGCCGGCCGGATCGGTGACCAGCGCCTGGCAGTCGGCAGTGAGCGTGAAGGAAACCGTTTCCTGCCGGTTGCGGGAAACATCGTAGTCGCCCTTCCACACCGGCTTCATGGCCCAGACCGGGAACTGCCCAGTGCCGTTGGTCATCACCACCTGCTGGAAATCCTCGGGCAGCACGGTGCCGTCGGCGCGGGTGATCGAGCAGGCCCCGTAGGTCCAGCCGCCGCCGATGCGATCGCCTTCCTGCGGGAAATCCTCCATGAAGCCGGCACCGGTTTCCGACTTGATGAAATGACCGTCGCCGGAGCCGACCAGCGTGAAGGCGGTGATCAATTGCTGGCTGAAATCGACCGTGCCCGTCGCGTCCTGCGACCAGTTTATTTCGGCCGATACCATCACGGCTGAAAGCGGCGGCTGGCTGTAGGAGATGTCGAGGCTGGTCGCGATGAAGTCGTCGTCGAAGTCGATCAGGCCATCCTCGCCGTTGAGGATGTCAGAAGCTGTCACCGCATGGGTTACTCGGTCGATGTGCCAGGCTTTCGTGTAGCCCTGCAGCACCGAATCCGGGTCGCTGCGCTTGTCCTCGCTGACGAAGATGGCGTCCCAATAGGGCGAGACCTTCATGCTGTCGGCCAGCGCACGCTTGATGGTGTCATAGGCGGCCGGACGAGCAAGGAATGTGAGGGCAATGGCGTTGCCCTGGACCTGCTGCGGCACGCCGACGACGCGACCGAACAACAACGGAATGACGCCAGCCGTCGGGTTCTGTGGGTCGGCATAGGAGAGCCACGCCCACTGGTCACGCCCGGGTGCCAGCAAGCCGACGCGCGGGTTTTTGACCGTGATGTCGACCTTGGCGAGATTGCCTTCGGCATGTGTCAGCGAAATGCCGACGACCTTCTCGTCCTCGACCTGGTGCTCGATGCCGAAGGTCGTCTCGGTCGAGGCCACCCATGCGAAGAAGAAC
>NZ_RZSB01000559.1:0-3958 GCF_004023285.1 Mesorhizobium sp. M2A.F.Ca.ET.067.02.1.1 | reverse complement strand
ACGGCGAGGACAGCGCGATGTTCTCGCATTTCATCGGTGGGCTGCAGAAATACATCCCCGAAATCATGCCGCTGTTCGCGCCGCATGCGAATTCGTACCGCCGCATCCGCCCCGGCCACAGCGCTCCGGCCAACATCGAGTGGGCGCATGACAACCGCTCCTGCGGCCTGCGCGTGCCGCTGGGCGGGCGCGCCGCGCGCCGCATCGAGAACCGTCTGCCTGGTGCCGACGCCAATCCCTATCTAGCGATGGCCGGCTCGCTGATCGCCGGCTATCTCGGCATCGAGGAGAAGCTTGCGCGCTCGGATGAGGCCTTCGGCAATGCCTATAAAAACAAGAGCACGCTGCCGAAGACGATGGAGGAAGCGCTCGATCGTTTCGCCGCCTGCGAGCCCGTGCGGGCGCTGCTCGGCGAGGATTTCTTCCAGACCTATCTGCGCGTGAAGAGCGTCGAGCTAGACCTGTTCCAGAGCGTCGTGACGTCCTGGGAACGCGACCACCTGCTGCTCAAGGTGTGACCATGACTTTGCGTTCGACAGGTTTCAATTCCGGTCTCGGTATCGGCAAATCCTATTACGTCGCCACCGCCAATTCGGAGCCCGACCATCCGGCACTTGCCGGCGATGTCGAGGCCGATCTGGTGGTGGTGGGCGGCGGCTGCACCGGCCTTTCGACGGCGCTGCATGCCGCCGAGCGCGGTCTTAAAGTGGTGCTGCTCGAAGGCGGCAAGATCGGCTGGGGCGCCTCGGGCCGCAATGGCGGCCAGATGATCCCCGGCCTGCGCAAGGGCGCCAAGGGGCTGGTCAAGTCCTTCGGGCCGGAACGGGCGAAGGCGCTGTTCGACCTCGCCTTCGAGGCGCGCGGGCTGGTGCTCGACATCATCGAGCGCCACGGCATCGAATGCGACTTGCGCCTTACCGGCCACCTGGTCGGCGCGGTCAGCGCTTCGGATGTGCGCGACTTCGAGGAAGAGGCCGAATGCCTCGCCAAGGTGATGAAGTTCACCGATGTCGAGATCCTGTCGGCGGCCGAGGCGCGGCAGATGGTCGACACGCCCTATCAGGGCGCGGTCTATGAAAGGCTCGGCGGACACATGCATCCGCTCAACTACACGCTGGGGCTTGCGCGCGCCGCGGTTGGCGCCGGCGTCGTCATCCATGAGAACTCGGTTGCGGTGCGGCTGGAGCGGGAGCCGTCGATCCGGGTGTTCACCGACAACGGGGCGGTCCGCGCCAGGCATGTGGTGCTGGCCGGCGATGCGCTGCTCAAGGGACTGGAGCCGCGCGTCAATAGCCGCATCATGCCGGTCGGCAACTACATCGTCGCCACCGAGCCGCTGGGCGAGCGCAATGTCATCCCGGCCAATGTCGCGGTCTCGGACACGCTGTTTGTCGTCAACTACTACCGCATGTCGGCGGACGGCCGCCTGCTGTTCGGCGGCGGCGAGCGCTACACGCCGTCGCCGCCGGCCGACATTGCCGGCTTCGTGCGGCCGCATATGGAAAAGACCTTTCCGCAGCTCAAGGGCTGCCGCATCGACCACGCCTGGGGCGGGCTTGTGTCGGTGACGACGTCGCGCCTGCCGCACATCGGGCACTATGGCGAGGTCTATTTCGCGCATGGCTATTCCGGCAAGGGCGTCATCCTGTCGACGCTGTCGGGCAAGCTCCTGGCGGAAGCGATCACGGGCGATGCCTCGCGGCTCGACCTGTTCTCGATGCTGACGCCGCTGCCGTTTCCCGGAGGCACGGCGCTGCGCGGCCCGCTCTACGTGCTTGGCATGTTGTGGTATGCGATGCGCGATCGGCTGCGTCACTGACGCTGGTTTCCTTTCCCTGGCGTAGCTAATGTCTCTGCGACGGGAAGGAAATCCCGAGAAGGAAAAGCGGATGAACATCGAGCCGGGCCGACTGACGAAGAAGGAGCGCCATGAGCTGATCCTGTCGGAGGTCCGGCGCTCCGCCTCGATCCGCATCTCGAAGCTTGCGCGCCGCATCGGCGTGGCCGGCGAGACCATCCGCCGAGATCTCATCGAGCTCGGCGAGGCGGGGCTGCTCAACCGCACCTATGGCGGCGCCACCATTTCGCTGGTGACGTCGGAACCGGTGATTGCCGAGCGCGGCCTCACAATGGTCGAGGAGCGGGCCCGCATCGGGCGTGGTGCGGCCGGACTGGTGGAGAAAGGCTCGATCGTGATGATCGACGGTGGATCGACCACCTACGAGGTGGCGCGCAGCCTCTCGCAGCACGGCCGGGACCTGACGATCATCACCAACTCCATCGGCGTCGCCTCTGTGGCCGGCGCCAATCCCGGCTTCCGCGTCATCCTCTGCCCCGGCACCTATGACAGCCGCGAGGCCGCGGTGCTCGGCGAGGACACGGTCGAATTCGTGCGCCGCTACAATGCCGACGTCGCCATCATCGGCGCCTCGGCGCTGAACGCCGAAGGGCCAAGCGACATGATCTCGGGCGCGGCGGCGGTGAAGCGGGCGATGATGAGGCGGTCACTGTCGACGATGCTGGTCGTCACCAACGACAAGTTCGGCCGCAGCGGCCTGGAGCGCGTCTGCGCGCTGAGCGAGATCTCGGACATCGTCACCGACAGCGAGCCGGCAGCGGAACTGCGCGCCGCGATCGACGAAGCAGGCGGCGAGCTGCACGTCTTTGCCGAAGGTTAGGCTGTACCGGCTAGTCTCTTTGTTTTTGCGCAATTCCGGACGGAAAACCGCTGCGCACTTTTCCTGGAATTGCTTAGGCGTCGCGATTGGTCAGCGCGATGTGGCAGCAGCCGGAGCCGTGGCCCGGCGTCCATGTGACATTGGCGAAGCGAACGCCGGTCGCCTCGAACAGGCCGCGGTCGAAGGCGCCGGCGATGCGGCAGAGCGTGGCGAGTTTCTCCTCGCCGACGCCTGCTTCCACCCACGCATCCTTCAACGGGCAGCGCTTCACCTTGAAGGCGATGTGGTCCGGACCGCGCTCGATGTCGGTCGGATACATGCGCCCACCATCCGGACTGACGGCGAGGAACGCCTCGCCGATCGCCGGCGCGTCGTTTGGACCGAAGCCGGCGAAGGCCGCCGCCGCGACTTCCCGGCCGCGCTTCTCGATGCTGCGGATCATCACCGCCTCGGCCTGCTCGGCGCCGAGCTCGGCGGTCAGTTCGTCGAGGAAGAGGCGGTAGAGGTCGGCGCGGTTGCGGAAGGCGGAATCGAGCTCGCGCGACAGTTTCTCGGCTCTGGCTGCTTCGGGATCGGTCATCGTGCGTCCTGATCTTGTTGTTTGACCATGATCTTGTCCGCAAATCGGTTGCCACTTTGCGGGATCATGGCCGGTTCCTGTTCAATCTCGGTGCCGCCTCGACAAGGGCCTTGCCGACCGGCGATTGCGGGTTGGCGATGACGGCGCGGGCATCGCCGCTCTCGGCGATCCGGCCGGCGTCGAGGATGATGACGCGATGCGCCACGGCGCGGATCACGCCGAGGTCATGCGAAATGAACAGATAGGCGATCCGTTCCCGCCGTTGCAGGTCGAGCAGCAATTCCAGGATCTGTCCGCGCACCGAGACGTCGAGTGCCGACACTGCCTCGTCGAGGACGATCAGCGACGGCCGCGTGGCGATGGCGCGAGCGATCGCGACGCGCTGTCGCTGGCCGCCGGAAATCTCGTGGATGGCGCGCGCGGCGAGGCCGGTATCGAGGCCGACGCGCTCCAAAAGCGCCGCGATGCGGCGCGGACGCGCGGCACGCGGGGCGATGTTGTGGATGCGCAAAGGATCGTCCAGCACGCGAGCCACAGTTGCGCGCGGGTTGAAGGCCTCGAGCGGGTCCTGGAATACCATTTGCAGGCGGGCACGGCGGGGGCGCAAAGCGGCGCCCGACAAAGCGAGGAAGTCGCCGCCTTCGAAGTCGACGCGGCCGGTATCGGGCTCGACCAGCCGCAGCACCAACCGTGCGAGGGT
>NZ_RZSB01000558.1:0-3964 GCF_004023285.1 Mesorhizobium sp. M2A.F.Ca.ET.067.02.1.1 | reverse complement strand
GCTCGAACCCGAACAAGGCGCTGCCCGGCAAAAAGGCGCAGGAGCGTTCCGCCCTGCTGAAGAAGGCTCAGGAAGATGCGGCGGCGGCAGCGGCCGCCGAGGCTGAAGCCGCCACCGCCGAGTAATCACGGCGCCGTTGAAAGGCAAACGCTCCAAGAAAACGGCGGACTCATGCCCGCCGTTTTCCTTTGGTCCGCCTGACGCCTCAATAGCCGGACGGGCAGCGCGCCACATAGACGCGCCCGTAGCGGTCGCGGTAGCGGCACTGGCCGGCCTCGCTGGCGTGGCCGATCAATGCGCCGGCGACGGCGCCGACGGCACCGCCCACAACCGCGCCTTCGACCGGATCGCCGGCCACCGCGGCACCGACCGCCGCGCCGCCCAGGCCGCCGATCGCCGCGCCCTTTTCCGTCTGCGAGCAGGCGCCCAAGGCCATCGTCAGAACCAGAATGGTAATTGCTTTCTTCATTGCTGTTCCTCTCTCAAGCGCCGTCCTCGCCGCCATGCCCTAAACTCACGAACAGCTAAATTGATCCCGGCGATGGTGAAGATTGGCCGGCTACGTGCCGGCCGCGTCAACAGGACCAAGTGCTAACCTGTTGAAATCTCGTGGCCTTAACCGCTCGGCAGGGCGTCTCGGATTGTCGAGCCCGGCCTCGAAATCCTTACCGATGAGGTTATGAGAATGAGCATCGCTTTTGCCCCGGTTATCGCCTGGACGGGATCAGCGCCCGCACTCTTGCGTCGCGCAGATAGAGCCCGCCCCACAGGATAACGCCGAGATAGACCCCGAACAGCGTGTGCGAGAAGAGCGGGTTGCCGATTCGCACATGCGTCGAAATCGCGCCGCCCATATAGGCGGTGAGCAGGATCGCACCGAGCACCGAGGTGCGCGGCAAGGCATAGAGCGCGGTCGAGATCAGCCCGATGACCCCGATCAGCCGTGCGATGTTCGGATCGGCCGGCCAGCCGAGCCCGTTCATCGTCTGCGTGACGATATCGAGCGGCGGCAGCTTGATGACGCCGTCGAAGATCATGAACAGGACGACCACGGCGCTGAGCGCGCGCCCGGCCCACAAAGCGCCTTGCGAGGCAGGCGCGGCTTCGGAGATGCTCATGGATGTTCCCTCCTGGGTGCGAATACCGGCTGCTTGCCGGGTTCGATTCAAGGACGGACCATGATGTGGCGATCCTACAAGGGGCCGGTTCTTTTGGACGTCGGAGCAACCACACCTTCGTCATCCTAGGGCGAAGCAGGAGCGTAGCTCCGTCGCGGAGCGCGCGGCAGAACAAAATTCTGGACCGCCGGCAACGCCTTGAAGGGCATGGATTCTAGGGTCTGCGCCGCGTCGCTTCGCTCCTTGCTCCGCCCTAGAATGACGAAGAAAGCACAGCGCTTTCGACCATCTCCGAGGGCAGAGTCCTCGTGGGTCGACCTCCTACGAGAAATAGAACTTGTCGGCCGCGATCATCTTCGGCGTGTCTCGTCCAGCGCCTCGAACACGGAAATCTCACAAACGCGGCAGAGGCCGTCCAGCGCCAAGTCGTTCGCCTCGATGCCGAACGGATCCTCGAGCTCTTCCGACAGCGCATCGAGGCCGAAGAAGGTGTAGGCGATCAGCGCCGTGAACAGCGGCGTCGCCCAGCCCGTGGCCGAGACCAGCCCGAACGGCAGAAGCAGGCAGACGACATAGGCCGTGCGATGCAGCAGAAGCGTGTATGCAAAGGGCAGGGGCGTGCCGGCGATGCGCTCGCAGCCGGCCTGGATGGCGGTGATCGCGGCCAGCCTTTCATCGAGGATGCGGAAGCCGATCGGGTCGAGCGCGCCGGCCTCGCGTCGCGCATTGGCGCGCCGGCCCATGCGGCGGACCATGTCTTCGGCAGGGTTGGCGCGGGCGGCGGCCTTGTCGACCTCGTCGCCGATGAAGGCGCGCGCGTCCTCTATGCTGTCGATCCGGCGCAATTGCCCGCGCAGCAGATGGCAGAAGGCAAGCGCCTCCATCAGCAGCGCGCGCTGCTCGGCGCGGTCGCCGATCAGGCTGGTGGTGGCGCGCGCCAAGTTGCGGATCTCGAAGACCAGCCCGCCCCAGAGCTTACGCGCCTCCCACCAGCGGTCATAGGCGGCGTTGTTGCGGAACGACAGATAGATCGACAGCGTCACTCCGACGAGCCCGAAAGGCGCGATGCTGAAGGCGCTGAGATCGAGCTGGAAGTGCCGTGCCACGAGCAGGATGACCGCCGAGTAGATGGCGAAGCCGAAAATCTGCGGCAGGATGCGCGGCACCACCGAGCCGCGCATGATGAAGAACAATTGCAGGAATGTCGGGCGCGGGCGGACGATCATCGGATGAACCTTTGCAAGCCGTTATGTCTCTACGGCGATAGCGAACCCGCGGCTCAGCCGCCAGCGACATCGCCATGTCGTCCAGGCGCAGGACCGTTGACGTTTCGAGCGGGACTGTCGAGAACGTCGCAGAGCGCCAGACGAAGGAACGGAAAGATGAACGGCGAGACGGACCTGCAGAAGCTGCTGGCATCGATGACGCCGCGGCTTTACTCGGATATCTATGTATTCGCCACGTTGGCACCTGGCATGCCGGTTGCGGCGGGGCTCGAGCCCGTCATGCAATTTCGCGAGCGCGAGGGCACGACGATGATCCTGGCCGAAAGCCAGGCAAAGGCGGCCGGCCTTGCCGGAACGTTCCGTTGCCGGATGATCACGCTCGACATCCACTCCTCGCTCCAAGCCGTCGGCTTCCTCGCCGCGATCACCGCGAAGCTGGCGGCCGCCGACATGGGCGTCAATCCGGTCTCGGCCTTCTATCACGATCATCTGTTCGTGCCGGCGGAGCGGGCGGAGGAAGCGCTGGCGATATTGGGGCAGCTTGCGGCGGAGAGCGGTGCCTGAGCCACGAGAAGATCGAAGAGCCGGCGCTATCTCATCCACCCTCCCACTCCCCAGGGAAAGGAGCCTAGGTGCGGAAAGCTCATCCCGGCGACTGGCTTGCTCTATCTGGACGTCGATCCTGAAGCCGGCGATGGGGCATTTTTCATCGCTTTGCACAAATGCTGCCAATGCTGTATATGGCGACAATCAGCAATGATAGGAGGTCGCTATGCCCCGTTCAGGTGGTTCCTATTCCACGAGCGAGCTTTCCCGGAAGTCCGGCGACATTATCGCCGAGGCCCTGCGCCGTCCGGTGACGATTACTCAGCGCAACAAACCCCGTCTCGTGCTTCTCAACATCGAGGATTACGCGCGGCTGGTGCGCCAGTCAGATAGCCGCTCTGCCGGTACAATCGAGACCATGTCTGACAGCCTCTTCGCCGATTTCGAGAGCGCGGTCGAAGCCTATGCGCAGGAGGATGAAACGGGGCGGACATGAGCTACGACGACATCCGCACGGCAACGGTCATCCGTTACCCTTACCTCTGGGCGCGCGAAGCCCGCGCCGGCGAGACGGAGGGCCGCAAGGAACGGCCCGTCGCCGTCGGCGTGCGGGTTGTACGAGCGGATGGCGATCTTGTCCTGTTCTTCCCGATCACCACCAAGGAGCCGGAGAAAGCTCGGTTCGCGGTTGAGATCCCGGCCATCGAGAGGCGCCGCGCGGGACTCGACGCCGATCGGCGGTTGTGGATCATCCTCGACGAGTTCAACTCCGATCTCGTCGGCAAGTCCTTCTATCTCGAACCCGAGCCGCCGATCGGACGCTTCAGCAAAGCCTTCTTCCTGCCGCTGCTGCGGGAGTTCATCGTCAGACGCAAGGCCTTCATCGAAGTCATCCGCTTCCGCTAGCCTCGACACAGCCGCGTCCTCCGTGAGCGAGAACAAACGGCCGAAGGCCGAGCCCGCGACTGCGGGCCGCCGGTCGTCCGGCGCCCCCCGCGGAGGCCCAGCCGCGATAGCGGCGGTGCGGGCCGTGAGCGAAAACGACGGCCGAAGGCCGAGCCCGCGACTGCGGGC
>NZ_RZSB01000557.1:0-3966 GCF_004023285.1 Mesorhizobium sp. M2A.F.Ca.ET.067.02.1.1 | reverse complement strand
GTCCGACGGCGACCATCACCACGCGCAGCTTGCGGCTGTCGGCGCCGGCGTCCAGCGCAAGCGGCTCGGCATGTTGCCGCGAGCGCATCAGCAACGGCACGGCAAGGGCGGCCATCACCAGCACCCACACCACCGCGCACAGGCCGGTGAAGAACCAGATCAGCCATGCGAGCTCGCTCGCCGCCGGACCTTTTGGGTCAAGCGCCGATTGCCAGCCTGCGCATCCCTGAAGAAACAGGGTGATTGCCGTGGCGAACGCAATCGAGGCGAGGCGTTTCACGGCGACTTCCCCAGCGTGGCGGCATCCGGCATGCGGTTTTCGGACGGATGCGCCATCATGTCGTCGTTGCGCGACGGCGCGGCGGAGGAGGGCGCGTTGCCGCTAAGCGAGCGAACGAAGGCCGCAAGCTCCCAGATCTGGTCGTCCGGGATCTTGTGGCGGAAGCTCGGCATGCCGTTCGGGCGACCGTCGCGGATCGTGGCATGGATGCTTTCCATCGAGCTGCCATAGATCCATTTTTCGTCCATCAGCGCGGGGCCCATGCCGCCGCCGCCATTGGCATGGCATCCCGAACAGTTGAACCAGCCGAACAGGCGCTTGCCTTCGCTGAGATGAAAGGCGTTGGCCTCGAAGCTCGCCGCCTTGTTGTCCGTGGGCGAGGGGCGCTGCCCGCCGGGTTCCAGCGTTGTAACCGGAGTCGGCTGTTCGCCGGAGCCGAGCGCCGATTGCGGGCGTGTGTCCCGTTCCTCGCGCTGGCAGGCAGCAAGGGCCAGCGACGCGAACAGGAGCAGCGCGACAACCGGTCTCATCGCACAGGGCTCCCGGAGGCATCGAGACGCGGCACTGCATATTGAACCAACAAGGCGTCTATCTCGGCCTTGTGCCTGGCGAGAGCGCTGTTCACATCGCCACGCAGCGCATCGTCCTCACGCCGAACGCCCATGGAGATATCGTAAATCATGGGCAGTTGCGGTCCGTCTATGCGCGGCGTGACCGGCGTGATGCGTAGCGGCACCCTCTGCTTCTGGGCGAAATAGCCGGCAAGCGGACCCCATACCACGGCGACGTCGATCTCGCCGCTCGCCACCGCGTCGACGATGCGCGCCGGCGGATTGGGAGCGGAGTAATCGCCATAGACGGGGTAGCCGATGAGATGCCCGACGATGCCGCGGCGGCCAAGCGCCTGGACAGGAGGCGAGTTGGCGCCGTCGTCGCCGATGAGCTGAACGCCGATGCGCAAGTCACGCAGCCGCGGGTCGTTGAAGGAGGTCACATCCGGGCTGTGCTGGCGGGTCACGAAGACATAGGACGACCGATAATAGGGCGTGGTGGTGCGCAGCATTTCGAGATTGGCAGGCGTGCCGGGCACGAGGTCGCACAGCCCCGCCTTCAGCGTGTTGCGCACGAAGCCGCGGCGCTGCGCCCACCAGGTGTAGGTCAGCTTGGCCCCGAGATCGTCGGCGATGATTTGCGCGATCCTGTTTTCGAAGCCCTGGCCGGCCGCGTTGGAAAAGGGCAGGTTGTTCGGGTCGGCGCAGACCCTGAGCTCACGAGCGCCGGCCGTCGCCGGCAAGAGCAGCAAGGCGAGCGCGGCGATGCCGAGCGCCATGCGCGTGAGCAGCTTCTGGGCCGCGCCGTGGATCAAGCCGAATGCATCAGGGCAGACGGAACACATAAAGCGTGCCTCCCGCCGTGGTCGCGTTCTTCAGGTCCTTCATCGCATTGACGAAACCGAGCGCGGCGGTGGCATCGCGCGGGTCGAGGTCGCCCGAAACGATGGCGCCGGCCCAGCCGCCGACGCCGGACAAAACGGCGACATATTGGTGGCCATCCGGGCCACGATAGGTGATGGGTTGGCCGATGATGCCGGACGAGGTCTTGAACTGCCAGAGCAGGTCGCCGGTCTTGGCGCTCACCGCCTTGAACCAGCCTTCCATCGTCCCATAGAAAACCACGTCGCCAGCGGTCACGACCGCACCGCTCCACACCGGGAAATTCTCCTTGAGGCTCCAGGCTGGTTTCTCGGCGGCGATATCCCAGGCGGTGAAGGCGCCGCGGTTGCCGCCCGGCCCGGGAATCATGCGCACGTTCATTCCGACATAAGGCGTGCCGGCGATGTAGTTCACCTCGACGCCTTCTTCGTCCATGCACAGATTGTTGTGCGGGATGTAGAGCAGGCCAGTCCTCGGCGAAAAGGCCGAAGGCTGCCAGTCCTTGAGGCCCGACGCGGTCGGACAGATGTCGCGGACGACCTTGCCGGTACCCGTCAGCTTGTCCGGATTTTCCATCAATCTGCCAGTCTTGAGATCGACGCCCTTGCTGGAATTGACGGGGCCATAAGGTTTTGCAGACAGGACCTCGCCGGTGGCGCGATCAAGCACGTAGAGATAGCCGTTGCGTTCCGGGCGGACCAGCACCTTGCGCGGCTTGCCCTGCCAGTTCATGTCGAGCAGGACCTGCTCATTGATGCCGTCATAATCGTGGAGATCGTGCGGGGTCCATTGATAGAACCATTTCGCCGCTCCGGTGTCGGGGTCGCGCGCGAAGATTCCCGATGTCCATTTGTTGTCGCCAGGCCGCAGGTCGGGATTCCACGGGCCGGGATTACCGGTGCCGTGGAAGATCAGGTTGAGGTCGGGATCGTAGGAAATCCAGCCCCACATGTTGCCGCCGCCGATCTTCCACGCCTCGGGCGGCCATGTCGTGACGCCGAGGTCCTTGCCCTTGTCCATGTCGTAATGCGGCTTGAAGTCCGGGCCGATCAGCACGTCCTTGTCGGGCCCGGTGTTGTAAGCCGTCCACACGACATGACCGTCGCCGGCGTCGAGCGCCTTGACCCAGCCGCGCACGCCCATCTCGCCGCCGGAATTGCCGACCAGCACTTTGCCTTTCACCACGAGCGGCGCCATGGTGATGGTCTCGCCGATATTGATGTTGCCGATATGGGCGTTCCAGATCGGCTGGCCGCTGTTCGCGTCGAGCGCGATGGTGTGGCCGTCCAGCGTGTTGAAGAAGACGCGCCCGTCCGCGAAGGCTGCGCCGCGGTTGACGACGTCGCAGCACGCGACCCCTTGCGCGGCCGGCTCGGGGTTGGGCTCGTATTTCCATTTTATCGGCGCGCCGGGCTTGGAGAGGTCGAGCGCGTAGACGATGTTCGGAAAGGGCGTGACGATATACATCGTGTTGCCGACGACCAGCGGCGCCGCTTCCTGGCCCTTGTTCACTCCGGTCGAGAAGGTGAAGGCGACCTGCAGGTTCTTGACGTTGCCTTCGTTGATTTCCGCGAGCTCGCTAAAGCGCGTCGAGGCGTAGTTCTTGGCCGGCATCGTCCATTGCCCGTCATCGGGCGGCGCGGCCGCGGCAGGCGGAGAAATCGCCGGTGCCGGCGGAGGCTGTGAAGCGGCCATCAGCGACGTAGCGCAGGCCAGCAGCAGGGTCGGAAAGATGCTTGGAGAATATCTTCGGAGTGCCGACGGGTAGCCGGCCAGTGAGGCGTGATCCCTGGATCGTGCTGGGTGCGCTTGCTTCATTTGGGCGTCGAACCTCCGACGCCGGAACCGATTTCCGCCGCGATGTCGGCCTCGTGGCCGGCACAAAGCGGATGCCCCCAGCCGGAGGCGCTTTTCCCGCCGGGATCGAGATCGTAGATGATGGCGTCCTTTCGGTTGGGATTGACGCCCGCCGGGACCTTGTCGAAGCCAAGGGCTGCGCGCACGCGCCAGGCGATATTGTGATCGGCGCAGGAGGAATCGCCACTGACACCGAGGCCGCCGACAATTGTTTTGCCGTCGTAAAGTGCCAGGCCCCCGCCAAACACGACGACGCCTCCGATCGGCTTGCCGATCAGCGGGTCACTGGCGCTGCCAAACGTCTTGGGGTCGCCTGCGTAAGCCGCTGCTTCGTTGACGGGGTTGGTCGCCTGCAGGCCGAACAGCGGCCCACCGGGCTGCACCCCGGCAAAGAGG
>NZ_RZSB01000556.1:0-3968 GCF_004023285.1 Mesorhizobium sp. M2A.F.Ca.ET.067.02.1.1 | reverse complement strand
CTCATCGCTCCTTCAGATCGGCGAGCGTGACATCGTCGTCGATTGCGGGCTCGGCGTCACGCGCGGTCTGGTCGATGCCGGCATCAGCCTTAAGGCGCTTGACCTGATCTTCATCACGCACCTCCATTCGGACCATATTTTGGAACTCGGGCCGCTGATCCATACCGCCTGGACCGCAGGCCTAGCGACGCCGGTGACTGTTTTCGGCCCGCCTGGCACACAGGACTACTGGCGGCATTTCTGCCGGGCGATGGAGTTCGACATCGAGACCCGCATCGTCGACGAGGGCCGGCCGGATATTCGCAAGCTGGTCTCCGTCAAGGAATTTGGCGAGGGCGCCATCCTGGAGGAGAAAGGACTGACAGTGACGGCGCTGCGCGTCGAGCATCCGCCGGTGACCGACTGTTTTGCGCTGCGTTTCGAGCATGGCGGTAGAAGCGTAGTTTTTTCCGCCGACACGGCCTTCTTTCCGCCGCTGGCCGGCTTTGCCAAAGAGGCCGACATTCTCGTCCATGAGGCCTTGCTGGAAGAAGGTGTGGAAAGGCTGGTCGCCCGGACCGGCAACGGCGCGCGGCTGCGCGAGCACCTCTTCGCCAGCCACAGCCTCGCCGAGGATGCCGGCCGCATCGCCAGCGATGCCGGTGTGCGGCGGCTGGTGCTCAACCATCTCATTCCGGCCGACGATCCAGCCATCGGCGAAGCCGATTGGGTCGCCGCTGTCAGGAAAACTTGGCCGGGTGACTTGACGATCGCCCGCGACGGCCTTGTTGTACAACTAAGCGGCGCCAAAGCCGCGCGAGGAGAGGAAACCGCATGAAGCTTGCCACACTGAAGAACGGGACGCGCGACGGGAAGCTTGTCGTGGTCTCGCGCGATCTGACGCGGTTCACCGATGCCTCCTTCCTGGTGCCGACGCTGCAGGCCGCGATCGACGACTGGCGCCGCATTGCCCCGCATCTCGCGACGTTGGCGGAATCGCTCGAGACCAACGCCGTCCCGTCGGAGCGTTTCCACGAACACAACGCGCATTCGCCGTTGCCGCGGGCGTATCAATGGGCGGACGGCTCGGCCTATGTGAATCATGTCGAGCTGGTGCGGAAGGCGCGCGGCGCCGAGATGCCGGCAAGCTTCTGGACCGATCCGCTGATCTACCAGGGCGGCTCGGATAGTTTTGTTCCCCCGCGCGATCCGATCCGCATGGCCGACGAAGCCTTCGGCATCGACATGGAGGCCGAGGTTGCGGTCGTCGTCGACGACGTGCCGATGGGCGCGAGCCTGGAAGAGGCGAGGGAGGCGATCCGCCTCGTCATGCTGGTCAACGACGTGACGCTGCGCGCCATCACCGGGCCGGAACTGGCCAAAGGCTTCGGCTTCTTCCAGTCGAAACCGTCATCGGCCTTCTCACCGGTCGCTGTCACACCCGACGAACTGGGCGATGCCTGGGATGGCGGCAAGGTCAGCCTGCCGCTGCTCGCGGATCTCAACGGCAAGCCCTTCGGCCGCGCCAATGCCGGCGTCGACATGACCTTCGACTTTCCGGCATTGATCGCGCATGCCGCGAAAACCCGGCCGCTTGCCGCCGGCACCATCATCGGCTCCGGCACCGTTTCCAACAAGCTGAATGGCGGGCCGGGCAAACCGGTCTCGGCCGGCGGCGCCGGCTATTCCTGCATCGCCGAACTGCGCATGATCGAGACCATCGAGAGCGGCGAGCCAAAGACGCCGTTCCTGCGTTTCGGCGACACGGTGCGCATCGAGATGAAGGACAAGGCCGGCCACTCGATCTTCGGCGCCATCGAGCAGAAGGTCGAGAAATACGAGGGGTGAAGGTGACCCTGCTCGAGCATCTGCGCCGCATGGCTCGCAACAATCTGTGGTCGAATGACCGGCTCTACCGCGCCGTGCTCGCGCTCCAGCCCGGCGAGTTCGAGGCCGAACGCGTCAGCTTCTTTCCGTCGATCAAGGAGACCCTCAACCACATCCTTGCGGTCGACCTTCTCTATTTCGACTTCCTGACCGATGGTGGTCTCGGCGCGGCGGCCTACGACAACTTCGTTCCGTTCGACGGCGCGGCGGGCCTGGCCGAGGCGCAGGCCGTCTTCGACCACAGGCTGATCGCTTTCTGCGACGGCCTGTCGGAAGTCGATCTCGACCGCCGCGTCATCACCGACCGACGCGAGGATGGCAAGATCCCCGAACGCATCGGCGACGTTCTTGCGCATGTCTTCCTGCACGACATCCACCACCGCGGCCAGGTGCACGCGATGCTCTCCGGCACGTCGTTAGCGCCGCCGCAATTGGATGAGTTTCTGCTCGACTACGACATCAAGCTGAGGAGGGACGAAGTCGAGCGGTTGGGGCTGGAAAGTTAAGCTAGCGCAACGTTGTACCGAGCGAAATGCGAGTCGGATGTCAGGATCGTCAGGTTCTCTATCTGCGCCTGTGCAATCAGCAACCTATCGAACGGATCGCCATGGTGAGAAGGTAGATCGCCGACTGCGTGCGCATGCGGCAAGGTAACGGCGAGGGGCTGAAACCGCATCCTCGGAAGCAATGCTGGCAGGTCATCTGCCGCCTGAAGTTTTCCAATTGATCGTTTGATGGCGATTTCCCAAACGCTTGCCGCGCTCGCGAACACCACCGCTTCGGAGTTCAGGATGGCACGGTGCTGTTCGCTGAGACGTCGATCGTCCGAAATCGACCAGAGGATAATATGCGTGTCGGCGAGAAACGGACCTGTCGTCATTTGACGTACTCGTCCCATTCGGGACCGAGTTCGTCAAAGTCGTCCGCAATCCAGATCTTGCCCTTCAGGGCGCCGATACGCGGAAGCGGTTCGACCACCTCCGGAGGTACAATACGCGCGGCAACCCTGCCATGGCGCGTAAGCACGATCTCTTCGCCGGCTTCCGCGCGGCTTACGAGTTCCGACAATTTGGCCTTGGCTTCGGCGATGGAGACATTCATGGATGCGACCCTTTATGACCATAATTTAGGTCATATTTGATCGCATCGCAAGACATCCGAATCGGATCGCCTACGCCGCCTTGCCGTCCAGCTTGATCACGCCGCGCTTGATCTGGTCCTGCTCGATCGATTCGAACAGGGCGCGGAAATTGCCTTCGCCAAAGCCTTCGTCGCCCTTCCTCTGGATGAACTCGAAGAAGATCGGGCCGATCACGGTCTTGGAGAAGATCTGCAGCAGGATCTTGGTCATGCCGCCGTCGACCACGCCTTCGCCGTCGATCAGGATGCCGTGCTTCTTCATGCGCTCGATCGGCTCGTCATGGCCGTGCACGCGCTCATGCGACATCTCGTAATAGGTGTCGGGCGGGCCTGGCATGAACTTCAGCCCATTGGCGGCAAGCTTGTCGGTTGCCTCGTAGATGGCGTCGGTGCCGACGGCGATATGCTGGATGCCTTCGCCATTGTACTTCTTCAGATATTCGGCGATCTGGCTGGTCTCGTCCTTGGATTCGTTCAGCGGAATGCGGATCTTGCCGCAGGGCGAGGTGATGGCGCGGCTGACCAGGCCGGTGATCTTGCCGTCGATGTCGAAGAAATGGATCTGCTTGAAGCCGAACAGGTCGCGATAGAAATCCCACCATTTGTCCATGTTGCCGCGATAGACGTTGTGGGTGAGGTGGTCGAGATAATAGAAGCCGACGCCTTCCGGCTTCGGGTCGCGCTCGCCCAGCCACTCGAACTCCGCGTCATAGGCCGAGCCCTTCTCGCCATAGGCTTCGATGAAGTAGAGCAGCGAGCCGCCGATGCCGACAATGGCCGGCACGTCGAGCGCCTTGTCGGTGCCTTCGTAAGGCGTGGCGCCCTTCGCCACGGCGTGCTCGAAGGCGTGTTTGGCATCGACCACGCGCCAGGCCATCGAGGCGGCGCAAGGGCCATGCTTTTCGACGAACTTCGTCGCATGCGAGCCCGGCTCGGCATTGACGACATAGTTGATGTCGCCC
>NZ_RZSB01000555.1:0-3980 GCF_004023285.1 Mesorhizobium sp. M2A.F.Ca.ET.067.02.1.1 | reverse complement strand
TATCGGCGATCCTTTTCACGCTCGGCGTGTTCGGCATCTTCCTGAACCGCCGCAACATCATCGTCATCTTGATGTCGGTCGAGCTCATCCTGCTCGCGGTCAACATCAATTTCGTCGCGTTCTCGGCGGCGCTGCATGACCTCGTCGGACAGGTGTTCGCCCTGTTCGTGCTGACGGTCGCGGCCGCTGAAGCCGCGATCGGTCTTGCCATTCTTGTCGTCTTCTTCCGCAACCGCGGCTCGATCGCGGTCGAAGACGTGAGCGCGATGAAGGGTTGACGGGAACCATCATGTATCAGGCTATCGTCTTCCTTCCGCTGCTCGGCTTCCTGATTGTGGGCCTGTTCGGCAATTCGCTCGGCGCCAAGGCTTCCGAATACATCACCTCCGGCTTCCTGGTGATCGCGGCTATCCTGTCCTGGATCGCCTTCTTCACCGTCGGCTTCGGCCATGGCGAGGTGTTCACCGTGCCGGTGCTGCGCTGGATCCAGTCAGGCGGCATCGACGCCTCCTGGGCGCTCAGGATCGACACGCTGACAGTGGTGATGCTGGTCGTCGTCAACACGGTGTCGGCGCTGGTTCACATCTATTCGATCGGCTACATGCACCACGATCCGAACCGGCCGCGCTTCTTCGCCTATCTGTCGCTGTTCACCTTCGCGATGCTGATGCTGGTGACCGCCGACAACCTCATCCAGATGTTCTTCGGCTGGGAAGGCGTCGGTCTCGCTTCCTACCTGCTGATCGGCTTCTGGTACAAGAAGCCGTCGGCCAACGCCGCCGCAATCAAGGCCTTTGTCGTCAACCGTGTCGGCGACTTCGGCTTCGCGCTCGGCATCTTCGGCGTGTTCGTGCTGTTCGGCTCGGTCAATCTGAGCACCGTGTTTGCCAATGCGGCGTCATTCCTGCCGGCCGAAGGCGCGCCTGCCGGCGCCGCCGTGCTGACTTTCCTCGGCCATGCGCTCGACAAGCAGACGGCTCTGACCGTGGTCTGCCTGCTGCTCTTCATGGGCGCCATGGGCAAGTCGGCGCAGGTGCCGCTGCACACCTGGCTGCCGGACGCCATGGAAGGCCCGACGCCGGTCTCGGCGCTCATCCATGCCGCGACCATGGTGACCGCCGGCGTGTTCATGCTGGCCAGGCTGTCGCCGCTGTTCGAGCTGTCGCACTCGGCGCTGACCGTCGTCACCTTCATCGGCGCCTTCACCGCCTTCTTCGCGGCGACCGTCGGCCTCGTCCAGAACGACATCAAGCGCGTCATCGCCTATTCGACCTGCTCGCAGCTCGGCTATATGTTCGTGGCGCTCGGCGTCGGCGCCTATGGCGCGGCGATCTTCCATCTGTTCACGCACGCCTTCTTCAAGGCACTGCTGTTCCTCGGCTCCGGCTCGGTCATCCATGCGGTGTCCGACGAGCAGGACATGCGCAAGATGGGCGGGCTGCGCAAGCTGATCCCGACCACCTACTGGATGATGATTGTCGGCACGCTGGCGCTGACCGGCGTCGGCATCCCGGCAACGGTGATCGGCACCGCCGGTTTCTTCTCCAAGGACGCAATCATCGCGACCTCCTTCGCCAGCCACAATGCGGTCGCCGGCTTTGCCTTCATCCTGCTGGTGGTCGCCGCCTGCTTCACCAGCTTCTATTCGTGGCGCCTGATCTTCATGACCTTCCACGGCGAGCCGCGCGCCAGCCACGAGGTCATGCATCATGTCCATGAATCGCCGCCGGTGATGCTGGTGCCGCTCTATGTTCTGGCGGCCGGCGCGCTGTTCGCGGGCATCATCTTCCACGGCGCCTTCATCGGCGAGGGCTATGCCGAATTCTGGAAGGCGTCGCTGTTCACGCTGCCGGACAACCACATCCTGCACGAGATCCACGAACTGCCGCTCTGGGTGGAACTGGCGCCGTTCGTCGCCATGGTGATCGGCCTGCTGGTTGCCTGGAAATTCTATATCCGCTCGCCGGAACTGCCCCGCAGCGTCGCCGCCAACCATCGCCTGCTCTACGCCTTCCTGCTCAACAAGTGGTATTTCGACGAGCTCTACGACTTCCTGTTCGTGCAGCCGGCCAAGCGCCTCGGCAGGTTCCTGTGGAAGACCGGTGACGGCACGATCATCGACGGGCTCGGCCCCGACGGCGTCTCGGCGCGTGTCGTCGACGTCACCAACCGCGTCGTCAAGCTGCAGACCGGCTATCTTTACCATTATGCCTTCGCCATGCTGATCGGCGTGGCCGCTCTCGTCACCTGGATGATGCTCTGATGACTGACTGGCCAATCCTCTCGCTGGTCACCTTCCTGCCGCTGGTTGGTGTTCTGCTCATCCTGTTCATCAGCGACGACAGTGAAAACGCGCGCCGCAACATCCGCGCCATCGCCTTCATCACGACGGCGTTCACCTTCGTCGTCTCGCTGTTCATCTGGACGGGCTTTGACAATTCGCAGGCTGGCTTCCAGTTCGTCGAGAAGCACGCCTGGCTGGATTCGGGCATTTCCTACCACATGGGGGTCGACGGCATCTCGATGCTGTTCGTCATCCTGACGACGTTCCTGATGCCGCTTTCCATCCTCGCCTCCTGGGAAGCGATCGAGAAGCGGGTCAAGGCCTATATGATCGCCTTCCTGATCCTCGAGACGCTGATGATCGGCGTATTCTGCGCGCTCGACATCGTGTTGTTCTACGTCTTCTTCGAAGCCGGCCTGATCCCGATGTTCATCATCATCGGCGTGTGGGGCGGCAAGCGGCGCGTCTATGCCTCGTTCAAGTTCTTCCTCTACACACTCGCCGGTTCGGTGCTGATGTTGCTCGCCATCATGGCGATGTTCTTCCAGTCGGGCACCACGGACATCCCGACACTGCTGACGCATCAGTTCCCGGCCAACATGCAGACCTGGCTGTGGCTGGCCTTCTTCGCGTCCTTCGCGGTGAAGATGCCGATGTGGCCGGTACACACCTGGCTGCCCGATGCCCACGTCGAGGCGCCGACGGCGGGCTCGGTCATCCTGGCGGCCATCCTCTTGAAGATGGGCGGGTACGGCTTCCTGCGCTTCTCGCTGCCGATGTTCCCGGAAGCGTCGGCGATGTTCGCGCCTCTGGTGTTCACGCTCTCCGTCGTCGCCATCATCTACACCTCGCTGGTGGCGCTGATGCAGGAGGACATGAAGAAGCTGATCGCCTATTCGTCGGTCGCCCATATGGGCTTCGTGACCATGGGCATCTTCGCCATGAACCAGGAAGGCGTGCAGGGCGCAATCTTCCAGATGCTCAGCCACGGCCTCGTGTCGGGCGCGCTGTTCCTGTGCGTCGGCGTCATCTACGACCGCATGCATACGCGCGAGATCGACGCCTATGGCGGCCTCGTCAACAACATGCCGAAATACGCCACCGTCTTCATGATCTTTACCATGGCCAATGTCGGCCTGCCGGGCACCAGCGGCTTCATCGGCGAGTTCCTGACCATGCTCGGTGTGTTCAAGGTCAACACCTGGGTGGCGTTCTTCGCCGCGACCGGCGTCTTCCTGTCGGCGGCTTACGCGCTTTGGCTGTATCGACGCGTGATCTTCGGCGCGCTGACCAAGGACAGCCTGAAGAACCTGCTCGATCTTTCGCCGCGCGAGAAGGCGATCATCTACCCGCTGGTGGTGCTGGTCATCTTCTTCGGCGTTTATCCGGCGCCGGTGTTCGACGCGACGGCCCAATCGGTCAAGGCGCTCGTCACCAACGTCACCGCATCCATCAATTCCGCGCAGACCGCGGCGGCGAACTGACCGGGGAATAGACCATGACGCCGGACCTTCTCTCCAGCCTTTCACTCTCGACGCCGGAACTGATCCTCGCTGTCGGCGCGCTGGTGCTCCTGATGATCGGAGCCTATTCGCGCTCCAACAACACCATGACCGTGACCGGCCTGGCCGTCCTTGTGCTGGTGGTGGCCGGACTCTGGCTCGCCTTCTCCGGCGGGCAAGGCGCTGCCTATGGC
>NZ_RZSB01000554.1:0-3983 GCF_004023285.1 Mesorhizobium sp. M2A.F.Ca.ET.067.02.1.1 | reverse complement strand
CGCCGACGCAAACCTCGCCCTCAGCTACTGGCCGTGGTCGTTGCTGGCGCAACCTGAGCCGCTACCGGAGACGATGCTCGCGGCCGCCGCCGATGCCATCGTCGACAATGCGCTTTCCGGCTGGGGATCGTCGTCCGACGCGTTCCCGCCCGGGGTGCGGCAACTCTATGTCGACGCGCTGCGCGACCCGGCGCACATCCATGCCATTTGCGAAGAATATCGCGCGGCGGCATCCCTCGACCGCGAGCACGACCATGCCGACCGGAAGACCGGCCGGCGGATCGCCTGCCCGCTGCTGGCCCTATGGAGCGAGCATGGCGCGCTGGCCGAATGGTACGTCGAGCAAGGCGGCCCTGAAGCGCTGTGGCGAAACTGGGCCGACGACGTCAGCGGCGGCGCCTTGCCCGGCGGTCATTTCTTTCCGGAGGAGTCGCCGATCGAAACGGCAGCCACGCTCGATGCATTCTTCTCCGGAAGATAGCCCTGTGGGCGTTGGCGCGGGCCAGCCAGGCGCCTGACGGGTCGGCTCACGCAAGCATCAGGTAAAGCAACGGCACTGCAGCCAAGCCGATCGCCATTGCGATAAGCGCGGCATGGCCCAGACGCTCCGCGCGCCTGGCGATGTCGGCTATCTCAGCCTCATCATTGATGGTGTCGAGGAATGAAAGATCGAAAGGCGCGGCAGGTTGATTGTCGTTGGCAGGCAGGGTTTCGGCATCCTGCCGGGCGGGCTTTGTAGAGATATAGGTCAAAACGTCGTCTCGCTCCGGGGCCGGCTACGCGGCCTTCTTGTTCGTGGATATTGGTGCCCGCCGACTTGCGCGGGGGGCGATCGGCGGGAACCAGTACGGCCGGCGATGAAGGGGTTTTCTCGTCGGCCGCTCCCCAATTCGCAGAAAGCCCATTGGTTGCACAAGCCAGTCCAATGCGCTTGCCGGGTCGGACTTCAGTCGGGCGGAGTCACGAAATATTTCGGGCGGAACATCGGTTGCCGGCGCTTGTTCCCCCTACTCAAGGATGCCGAACGCGTCCTTGATTTCACCCCCTGAAGAAACATCCGAACCAACGGAGAATTGGATATGCCCAATCAAGGCGGAACCCACGAACAGCACGTCAAGGCCGGCCAGCAGAGCCACAAGAACCGCGACGATCAGCGTCGCGGCGGCGGACAGCAGCAGGCCGAGGACCGCAATATGGGTCAGCGGAGCGCGGGCCAGCACAGGGGCGGCAGCGGTAACTTTGCCGAAGACCGTCAGCGCGCCTCGGAAGCAGGTCGCAAGGGCGGCCAGCGCTGAATTCAAGATGGCGTCCGCGGACGCGGGCGCCATCTAATTTGCCCGGCGCGATCGATCCCGGGATGGAACATCTTCCCCGTCCTCCAGTTGACCTTAGGAGCGGCCGCCGTAGCGCCGTCGCCGCAGGATGTTCAACGGAGGCACCAATGTCCTTGCATTCCCTTCACCCCGAACGCGTCGATGAGACCCGCATGCAGGCCTATTCGACCTTCGGTCCCCTGCTGATCCATGCCCTGGCGCAAAAACTGGCGCGCTGCCAGGGGGTGCGTGAATTGGACAAGATCGAACAGTCGCTGGTGCGACTGGTCGAGGAGACAGACGTCGCCGCTCCCGATGCCGAGGCCATGAAGGAGTTCGCGGTCGAGCTCGTTGTGTCGACACTGCGCAACGCACGTGAGCATCCCGACGCCAAGCAGGACCTGGAACCAATCGACGAGCGCCGCACGGAAGGCCGCTCGGAGGATCCGGACACACTGGAAGAGCAGTTGCAGTCTGGCCTCGAGGACAGCTTTCCGGCCAGCGATCCGCCGGCCGTGGTTTCCACCGCGATCACCGGCGGCTCCAAGGACATCGTCGGGACCGACGAAGTGCTGCGCCGCAAGAAGGAAGCACGCCGCAAGCAGTCAGAGGCGGCGGACTGACACGGCGCCGAAGCGAAGGAGACGCGCAATGACGCAGGCAAACGACAACATACCGCACCGGCCGGGCTGCGCGAACGCGCCAATCGGCGGCACGCTGCCGACCAAGGGCGGCGACGATCCCGACGTGCGGTTCCTGGCCGAGAACACCGACCTTTCGCCGAAGCAGGCGCGCGAGTTGATCCGCGAGCACGGACACGACCGCGCCAAACTGCTCGAGATCGCACGAACCATGAAGGCGGAAGGCTGAACGCCTTCCGGAAAGCGAGGCAAGGATGAGCAATTCACCGAAGAAGGGACCAGCCGGAACGTCCGATCAATGGCCGCGCTGGGAAGGCCCGAAGGCCAACAGGCCGCGCGGCTACCTGCCGCCGGAGGACGATCCCGACGAGAACCGCGATGCCGCCGGCGAGAACAACAGGGACCCGGAGCGGTCCGACCTTGGCGACGTCGCCAAGAAGAAGGGCGATTGATCCCTTCCGAATTCACTCAGCGCAACAAGGAGCAAGACAATGCCACGTGGCGACAAATCAAAATACACCGACAAGCAGGAACGCAAGGCCGACCATATCGCCGAAGGCTACGAGAAGCGCGGCGTCTCGGAGAAGGAAGCCGAGCGGCGCGCCTGGGCGACCGTCAACAAGGACGATGGCGGCGGCAAGAAGGAAGGCGGATCGGGACGCGGCAAGCAAACCGGCCATCCGGCCGCGCATAAGGGCGGCAGGATGGGCGGCAAGGCCTCCGGCGAGCGCTCCGCGGCGGACAGGTCGGCTTCGGCCAAGAAGGCTGCCGCGACGCGCAAGCGCAATGCGGAGCACCACGCGCATCATTGAGGACGTTTGGATCGACGGCGCCGGCGATTGGCGAAAACGCCGGCGCCGTCCCTTTCTCCCCGTCACTATACGGGGAGAAATGCCCGGCAGGGCAATGAGGGGCAGAACCGACTCCGCGAGTTTGTCGTCGTTGCGCTGGCGCCGGCTCTCAGAATGCCGAACGCCGCGCCGCCCCTCATCCGCCCTTCGGGCACCTTCTCCCCGTTGAACGGGGAGAAGGGAAGAAGCGCTACAGCGGCATCTCCGAGGTCTGCTTGATCGTCTGGCTGGGCACGTCCGTCTTGACGTTCTGCACACCCTTGATGCGGCTCAGATGTTCCGACTGGAAGCGGCGGTAGTCGTCGATGCCGGCCGCGACGATCCGTACCAGGGCGTCGCAATCGCCCATCATCAGATAGCACTCGATCACCTCGGGGAATTTCGCCACTTCGGCGGCGAAATGCTCGATCGTGTCCTCGTCCTGCTGCTTCAGCCAGATGCGGGTGAAGAAGGTCTGGCCGCGGCCGATCTTGGCCGGGTTGAGCACCGCGACATAGCGGTCGATGACGCCCGCCTCTTCGAGCAGTTTCACGCGCCGCAGGCAAGGCGACGGCGAGAGACCGACTTGCTTGGCAAGGTCGTTGTTGGCTATGCGCCCGTCGCGCTGCAGGGCGCGCAGGATGCGCCTGTCGATCTCATCGAGCTTCATGGCTCCAGATTCCAATTCTTCATGCAAACGTGATATCCAATGCCGAATTTTGGCAGAAATGGCGCATTTTCGCAACCCGATTGCCGCGCGTTTCGGCTATGGTCCGGGACCGACACAACCCCACAACCGAACGGGAGAACGGATGGCCGCAAGGCCAGCCGAAAGCAAAGCCATGAGCGTTTCCGAGATCGCCGTCGCCGAGGGCAAGGCCGCCAACAGGCGCGGCGCCGAGTTCCGGCGCGGGCTCGCTGCCGCGACGCCGGTGCTGCTCGGCGTCATTCCCTATGCGCTGGTGCTCGGCGCGCAGGCCGCGCAGAGGGGCCTCAGCGTGCTCGAGGTGCCGCTGATGACCGGGCTCAACTTCGCCGGCGGATCGGAATTCGCCGCGATCCAGCTCTGGACCTCGCCGCCGCATGTCCTCCTGATCGCCGCCATCACGCTTTTGGTCAACAGCCGGCATTTCCTGATGTGCGCAGCGCTTGCGCCTTTCATCAGGCACCTGCCGCAGCGACAGGTTTTTCCGGCGCTG
>NZ_RZSB01000553.1:0-3984 GCF_004023285.1 Mesorhizobium sp. M2A.F.Ca.ET.067.02.1.1 | reverse complement strand
CCGGCTGCGAGAATAAGCTTGGACAATATCGCGCGCATCGGCGCCTCCTTCGTTCGAGTGACAAGGAATTGAGGCGCCGGATGGTCCGAAACGTCTAATCCCTCCGCCGGTACAAACCGGATCAGGTTCAGCGGGTTGGCTCGATTGCCTCTCAGCCGGATCACGTCCGGCACCCCGTTAGAGCGTTTCGACAGATAGGCCCGGCCGAAGCGGCGTGCAAGCGGAAGTTTGCCGGGCAGCTAATGTTCCGAGGCAGGAACCGAAGCGCGGCGCTTCCGGCTTCCGTTTCCCCCGGCGGGCTGGTAAGGGCGACGGCCATGGGCACATTCACCATCCTGCTTGGCGGCGAGCTTATCCGCACGCCCCGGCTCGAACGCCAGATCGCTGGTTCGCGCGTCATCGCCGCCGACGCCGGCATCGGCCATGCCCGCATGCTGGGCCTTGTCCCCGAGCTCTGGGTCGGCGATTTCGACTCGGTGCCGGCCAACCTGCCCGAAGATCTGGCTTCCGTCCCACAAAAAATCTTCCCGGCCGAGAAGGACATGACCGATGGCGAGCTTGCAATAGCGGAAGCGCTCCAGCGCGGCGCCACCAGCCTCGTGCTTGCCGGCGCCTTCGGCGGCAAGCGCGCCGACCATGCCTCCCTGCATCTGGCGCTCGCCGTGCGGCTGGCAGAAGCGGGCACGACCGTGTTGCTGACGAGCGGCGCACAGGAAGGCGTTCCCATCCTGCCTGGCAAAGCCAGTTTCGACTATGCGGACAGCACCCTGTTTTCGGTGCTCGGCTTCTCCGACCTGTCCGGCCTGACGGTCACCGGCGCCAAATGGCCGCTCGACCGCGTCGAGTTGGCGTTCGGCTCCTCGCTCACTATATCAAACGAGGTCAAAGGGCGGCTTGGCATCGCGCTGGAGCGCGGCCGGGCGCTGCTTCTGGCCCACCCCTATCCTCTTCCCGAAAGCTGACATTCCAGATATGGCGCCGCCACTTCTCAACCTCGACGGCATTAAACTGACCTTCGGCGGCACCCCGCTGCTCGACGGTGCTGCGCTCAGCGCTTCCGCCAGCGAAAAGATCGCGCTGGTCGGCCGCAACGGCTCGGGCAAGTCGACCCTGCTCAAGATCGCCGCCGGCATGATCGAGCCGCAGGACGGCGAAGTGTTCCGCCAACCCTCGGCGACCGTTCGTTATCTGCCGCAGATGCCGGATATGGATGGCTTCGCCACCGTGCGCGCCTATGTCGAGGCCGGCCTCGGCCCGGCCGACGATCCGCATCGCGCCACCTATCTGATGGAGCATCTCGGCCTCACCGGCGAGGAGAAGCCGGGCGACCTGTCTGGCGGCGAGGCGCGCCGCGCCGCGCTTGCGCGCGTCATGGCGCCGGAACCCGACATCCTTCTGCTCGACGAGCCCACCAACCATCTCGACCTTTCCGTGATCGAATGGCTGGAAGAGGAGCTTGCCCGCACCTCTTCGGCGGTGATCCTGATCTCGCACGACCGCCGCTTTCTCGAACGCGTCACCCGCGCCACCGTCTGGCTCGATCGCGGCCAGACGCGACGGCTGGACAAGGGCTTTGCCCATTTCGAGGAATGGCGCGACCAGGTGTTGGAGGAGGAAGAGCGCGAGCAGCACAAGCTCGGCCGCCAGATCGTGCGCGAGGAGCATTGGTTGCGCTACGGCGTGACCGCCAGACGCAAGCGCAACATGCGCCGCCTCGGCGAATTGCAGACGATGCGCCAGCGCTTCCGCAGCCACCGCGGCGCCGAAGGCATCGCCACCATGGTGGCGAGCGACGCCGCCGAATCCGGCAAGCTGGTGATCGAGGCCAAGGGCATCGACAAGAGCTTTGGCGACCTCACCGTGGTCAAGGGTTTCTCGACCCGCATCCAGCGCGGCGACCGCGTCGGCCTGGTCGGCCCCAACGGCGCCGGCAAGACGACGCTTTTGAAGATGCTGACCGGCGAGCTCGCGCCGGATGCCGGCAGCGTGCGGCTCGGCGTCAACCTGGAGATCGCCACACTCGACCAGAAGCGCGAGGCCGTCGACCCGGCCGAAACCCTGGCGCATTACCTTACCGATGGGCGCGGCGAGAACCTGCTGGTCAATGGCGAGCAGCGCCACGTCGTCTCCTACATGAAGGATTTCCTGTTCAAGCCGGAGCAGGCGCGCACGCCGGTGCGCGAGCTTTCCGGCGGCGAGCGCGCGCGCCTTCTTCTGGCCCGCGTGCTGGCGCGCCCGGCGAACCTTCTGGTGCTCGACGAGCCGACCAACGACCTCGACATGGAGACGCTGGAGTTGCTGCAGGAACTGGTCGCGGGCTTTTCCGGAACTGTCATCCTGGTCAGCCACGACCGCGATTTCCTAGACCGCACCGTCACCAGCGTGATCGCGCCGGAGGGCAACGGCCGCTGGATCGAATATGCCGGCGGCTATTCAGATATGCTGGCGCAGCGCGGCGGCTCGAAGCTGGAAGACCGCAAGGCAAGATCGAAAGCCGAGGCCGCCGAGGCTTCGCCGAAGGCCGAACAAGCCGCACCCAAAGGCCCGGCGAAAAAGCTCTCGTTCAAGCAGAAGTTCGCGCTGGATTCCCTGCCCAAGAAGATCGAAGCGGTGACAGCCTCAATCGCCAGGCTGGAGAACAACATCGCCGACCCCGCCTTCTACGAACGCGATCCCGTCTCGTTCCAGAAGACCATCGCCGCGCTCGACAAGGAGCGCACGACGCTCGCCGCGCTCGAGGAGGAGTGGCTGGAGCTGGAGATACTGCGTGAGGAGATGGAGGGATAGCACCCTCATTGCGCTGACGCACCGATGCGCATAAAGTATGCGCATGTCGAGGTGACTGTCATGCGCAAGATTGCAACGAACGCAAATCGCCAGCCAGCTAATCTGTCGATCGATTCGCAGCTCATGGCGGAAGCCAAGGGGCTCAACGTGAATGTATCACGGGCTGCGGAGGCCGGTATATCGGAAGCGGTTGCTGCGGAAAAAACGCGGCTATGGAAGCTTGAGAACCGTGCGACGATAGACGCTTGGAACGACTATGTCGACAAGCACGGCATCCCACTCGCCGAACATCGGCAATTCTGATGGCGCGCTATGACGTCTTCGCCAGCGGCATCGAAGGCGGCTATCTGCTCGACGTTCAGTCCGACCTGCTCGACCACTTCAAGACGCGGGTGGTCGTTCCGCTTCTGCCACTGACCTCGGCGCCTTCGCCAATGCGCAAGCTGCATCCGGTCTTTGAGATCAACGGCCGGAAGATGGTGATGGCCACCCACCTAATCGCGACGGTTGCCGCAACCGAACTCGGCGAAAATCGAACCAATCTCATGAGCCGCCACGACGATATCGTGGCGGCGCTCGATATGCTCTTTCAAGGCTTTTAAGGGCCTGCCTTACGCAATTCCGGACGGAAAACGGCTCACACTTTTCCTGGAATTGCTCCTCACCCCGACGTCTTCGCCGCCCAGGCCTTCAGCGCCTCGTCGAAGACCTTCTCGCCGGGGATGCCCTTTTCCATGGTGAGCAGCGCGCGGCGCCCGGTCTTGTAGACCACCGGCACGTCGATCCAGGACTGTCCCCGAAGCAGCGTCAGATTGGCGTCCTCGTCGGCCTTGGTGTCGTTGAGCGCGACGAGGAAGAAGCCGTCGGCGATCTTGGCCGGGATGCCGATCAGCGGGCTGCCGGCATCCTGTTCCGAGCTCTTCATGGCAATGCGCAGGATGTTGTCGACGCCGCCGCCGTCAAACCCTTCCGGCGTCAGGAAGATCATCTCGATGATGTGGCTGGCCGGCAGGGTCTGGTCGGTGTTGCGCCGGATCGTCATGCGCAGCTGGATGTTCTTGCCGGGGATCGTCGCTTCGGCGCGGATCGCCGGTTCCGGCGGCAGGTCGCCGCCGGGCGATTCCTGGACCAGCGACCAGACGATGCTGCCGGGCTCGGCCGTGCCCTGCTGGGTGCTGGTGCGCTCCTCATAGAAGA
>NZ_RZSB01000552.1:0-4000 GCF_004023285.1 Mesorhizobium sp. M2A.F.Ca.ET.067.02.1.1 | reverse complement strand
TGGACAACGCTGAGCGTTGCCCACAGGGTCCACAGGCCGAACAACAAAAACAACCCAGCAGTTCGTGATGAACAAAAGCGTCCACGATGTCCCCGAACACCCGTTCACCTTGTCTCCAGCACAAACAAGAACGGGGAGAAGGAAAGACTGCGCTACATCTTCACCCGTTCCGCCTTCGGATCATACATCGGCTTCAGCGATGCCTCCGCCGCGAAGCGTTCTCCTGCGATCTCCACCTCGTAGGAAGAACCCAGCACGTCCGCCTCGCTCTCACCCTCACAGGGCACATAGCCGAGCCCGATCGCGCCGCCGAGGTGGTGTCCGTAATTGCCTGAGGTGATCGGGCCAACAATCCGGCCGTCGCGCAGAATGGCCTCGTTGTGGAACAGAAGGGGCTGAGGATCCTTCAGGCGGAACTGCACCAGCCGCCGCGACAGGCCGGCTTCCTTCTTCCGGAGCACCGCATCGCGGCCGATGAAGCCGGCTTTGCTGGTCTTCACCGCGAAGCCCAGGCCCGCCTCCAGCACATTCTCCTCGTCGGTGATGTCGTGGCCGAAATGGCGGAAGGCTTTTTCGATGCGGCAGGAATCGAGCGTGTGCAAGCCGCAGAGCTTCAGGCCGACATCGGCGCCGGCCTCGGCGATCGCCTCGAAGACATGGGCGGCTTGCTCGGTCGAGACATAGAGCTCCCAGCCGAGTTCACCGACATAGGTGACGCGGTGGGCGCGGGCCAGCCCCATGCCGATCTCGATCTCCTGGAAGGTGCCGAACGGATTGACCTCGTTGGAGAAATCGTTCGGGCTGACTTTCTGGATCAGTTTTCGCGCCTCCGGCCCCATCACGCAGATCACGGCTTCGGCGGCGGTCACGTCGGTGATGACGACGAACTCGTCGGCGACATGCTTTCTCAGCCAGGCAAGGTCGCGCTGCAGCGTGGCGCCCGCCACGACCAGGAAATAGGCCGTTTCCGACAGCCGCGTCACGGTGAGGTCGCTCTCGATACCACCCTTGGCGTTGAGCATCTGGGTGTAGACGATCCTGCCTGGTGCCACGTCCATGTCGTTGGCGCAGAGCCTTTGCAGGAAGGCGCAGGCATCGCGGCCCTCCACACGGATCTTGCCGAAGGAGGTCATGTCGAACAGGCCGACGCCGTTGCGCACGGCGAGATGCTCCTCACGCTGGTTGTCGAACCAGTTCTGCCGCTTCCAGGAATAGCGGTACTCGCGCTCCTGGCCTTCGCGGGCGAACCAGTTGGCGCGCTCCCAGCCGGCGACTTCGCCGAAGACCGCGCCGCGCGCCTTGAGATGCTCGTGCAAGGGCGAGCGGCGCACGCCGCGCGACGTCGCCATCTGGCGGTAGGGGAAATGGTCGGCATAGAGCAGGCCGAGTGTTTCGGACACCCGCTCCTTGAGATAGCGGCGGTTCTTCTGGAAGGGCTGGGCGCGGCGGATGTCGACCTCCCAGAGGTCGAAGGGCGCCTCGCCGTCGTTGATCCACTGCGCCAGCGCCATGCCGGCGCCCCCGGACGACACGATGCCGATCGAATTATAGCCGGTCGCCATCCAGTAGCCGGCGAGTTCCGGCGCTTCGCCCAGGTAATAGCGGTCGTCGGGCGTGAAACTCTCGGGACCATTGAAGAAGGTGTGGATGCCGGCGGTGCCCAGCATTGGCATGCGGTTGACGCCCATTTCGAGGATCGGCTCGAAATGGTCCATGTCCTCGGGCAACTGGTCGAAGCAGAAATCCTCGCGGATGCCGTCCATGCCCCAGGGTTTTGCGACCGGCTCGAAGGCGCCGAGCATCATCTTGCCGGCGTCCTCCTTGTAGTAGGCGCATTCATCCGGCACGCGCAGCACCGGCAGGCGAGAGAGGCCCGGGATCGGCTCGGTGACGAGATAGAAATGCTCGCAGGCATGCAGCGGAATGGTGACGCCGTTCTGCCGGCCAAGCTCGCGCGCCCACATGCCGGCGCAGTTGACGACGATGTCGGTCTCGATCGTGCCCTGATCCTCGCCCTGCGCCCAGGAGACGCGGGAGACGCGGCCGTTCTTCGTGTGGACCTTGGTGACCTTGACGTTCTCGATGATGGTCGCGCCGCGCTGGCGCGCGCCCTTGGCCAGCGCCATGGCGATGTTGGCCGGGTCGCACTGGCCGTCGAGCGGCAGGTGCACGGCGCCGACCACATCCGAGACATTGAGATGCGGATACATCTCCTTGACCTCGCGCGGCGAGATCTCGCGCACGTCGACGTCGAAGGCGCGGGCGAGCGATGCCTGCCGATAAATCTCGTGCTTGCGCTCTTCGGTCAGCGCGACGGTGATCGAGCCGACCTGGCGCATGCCGGTGCCGACATCGGTCTCTGCCTCCAGCTTGACGTAGAGGTCGGCTGAGTATTTCGCGAGCCGCGTCATGTTCTGCGAGGCGCGCAGCTGGCCGATCAGGCCGGCCGCATGCCAAGTGGTGCCCGAGGTGAGCTGCTTGCGCTCCAGGAGCACGATGTCGGTCCAGCCGAGCTTCGCCAGGTGATAGGCGACCGAGCAGCCGGAGACGCCGCCGCCGATGATGACGGCGCGGGCTTTTGTCGGAACAGTCTTGGTCATGCGGCCTCGCGGCGGTAGTTGGAAGCGAAGCGGCGCAGGCGAAGCGCTGCTTCCTTGAGGATGGGCTCGGGCTGGCAGAGGCTGATGCGGATGTGCCCGGCGGCGGCCTCGCCGAAGCTCGATCCGGGCATGACGCCGACCTTCTCCTTGTCGAGCAGGCCCCAGGCGAATTTCTCGTCGTCGGGCTCGATGGCGGAGATATCGAGCATGACATACATGCCGCCTTCCGAGCCGTGCACGGTGACGTCGTTCATGCCGCGTATGGCATCCAGCATCAAGGCGCGGCGCGCGGCGTAGCGTTCGGCGATCTCTTTCACGCCATAGTGGTTCTCGAGCGCTTCGGCGCAGGCGATCGAGATGAAGGCCGGCAGGCCGTAGGTCGTCACGAGGTTGAGGTCGGTCAGCAGCCGGATCATCTCCGTCGGGCCGGTCAGCCAGCCCATGCGCCATCCCGTCATGCCGTGGCTTTTCGACATCGAGTTGATGACCAGCGTGCGCTCGGCCATGCCGGGCAGCGAACGCGGCGAGATATGCTCGCCGCCGCCGAGCGTCCAGTAGACCTCGTCCGACAGCAGCCAGAGATCATGCTCGCGGCAGATGGCGGCCAACTCCTCCAGCCGCTCGCGCGAATAGACAGCGCCGGTCGGGTTGTTCGGCGTGTTGATCAGGATGGCGCGGGTGTTGGGCCTCCGCGCGGCGCGGATCATGTCCGCACGGGGCTGGAACCCGTCCGCCGCCGGTGTCTCGACCACGGTGAAGGTCGCGCCGGCGGCGCTGAAGGTGTTGGGGTAAGTGGCGTAGTAGGGCGCCACGACGATGGCGTGGTCGCCAGGATCGAGCACGGTCTGCACCGCGGCGTAGAGCGCAGCCTGGCCGCCTTGCGTGGCGATGATTTCGTCCGGTTCCGTCTCGATGCCGGTGCAGGCGGTGGATGCCGCCGCCATCGCCTTGCGCAGGCGCGGCAGGCCGGGCAGCGGCGTATAATGATGGTTGCTGCCGCGCACGGCTTTGACGCAGGCTTCGATCGTTTCCAATGGCGTGTCGAAGTCGTGGTCGCCGACCGACAGCATGATGATGTCCTCACCGGCCTGCTGGCGCGCCCAGGCGGCCGAATGGACCTCCCAGCCGTCCTTGCCCGAAGGAACGATAGCGGTAATGCGCTTCGATGGTGTTGGCATCAGGCTCTCAGCCTCTCGTTCTTCGGATCCCACAGAGGCTCGTCCTTCTGGACGACAGCTTTGAAGCGATCGCCAAAAATCTCGACCTCGACCGCAGTGCCCGGCTCGGTCAGATCGGTGCGCAGCATGCCGAGCGCGATCGACTTGCCGACGCGGTGGCCCCAGCCGCCCGAGGTCGTCTCGCCGACGATCCTGCCGTCATGCCAGAGCGTCGACATATAG
>NZ_RZSB01000551.1:0-4010 GCF_004023285.1 Mesorhizobium sp. M2A.F.Ca.ET.067.02.1.1 | reverse complement strand
CTTCTCCAGCGCGTCGTCCAGCTTCAGCGGCGTCTGGCCGCCGAACTGGACGATGACGCCGACCAGCTCGCCCGAGGCCTGCTCGGCGCGCAGGATCTCCAGCACGTCCTCCGCCGTCAGCGGATCGAAATAGAGGCGGTCGGAGGTGTCGTAGTCGGTCGAGACCGTCTCCGGGTTGCAGTTGACCATGATCGCTTCATAGCCGGCGTCGCGCAGCGCGAAGGCGGCATGGCAGCAGCAATAGTCGAACTCGATGCCCTGGCCGATGCGGTTCGGGCCGCCGCCGAGGATGACGACCTTCTTGCGCGCCGACACGCGCGCTTCGTTGGCGGGTTCGCCGACGAAGGGCACTTCATAGGTCGAGTACATGTAGGCGGTAGGCGAGGCGAACTCGGCGGCGCAGGTGTCGATGCGCTTGTAGACCGGGTGAACGTCGAGCTTTTCGCGAGCCTTTTGGACGACTTCGGCATCGGTCTTGGTCAGCGAGGCGAGGCGGGCGTCGGAAAAGCCCATCGCCTTCAGCATGCGCAGATTGACGGCATCCTGCGGCAGGCCGTGCTCGCGGATGCGCTCCTCCATGGCGATGATGCCGGCGATCTGCTCGAGGAACCACGGGTCGATCTTGCACATGGCGTGCACGTCTTCGAGCGACGTGCCCATGCGGATCGCCTGCGCTACCATGCGCAGCCGGTCCGGCGTCGGCGTGCCGAGCGCGGCGCGGATCGCGTTGCGGTCGTCGGCATGGCTGGCGGCGGCGCTGCCATGGCCGAGGCCGGGGATTTCGATCTCATCCAGGCCGGTCAGGCCGGTCTCCAGTCCGCGCAAGGCCTTCTGCAGGGATTCCTGGAAGGTGCGGCCGATGGCCATCACCTCGCCCACCGACTTCATGGCGGTGGTCAGCACCGGCTCGGCGCCGGGGAACTTCTCGAAGGCGAAGCGTGGAATCTTCGTCACCACGTAGTCGATGGTCGGCTCGAAGGAGGCCGGCGTCGCCCCGCCGGTGATGTCGTTCTCCAGCTCGTCCAGCGTGTAGCCGACGGCGAGCTTGGCCGCGACCTTGGCGATCGGGAAGCCGGTAGCCTTCGAGGCAAGGGCGGAAGAGCGCGAGACGCGCGGGTTCATCTCGATGACGACGAGCCGGCCGTCGGCCGGGTTGACGGCGAACTGCACGTTGGAGCCACCGGTCTCAACGCCGATCTCGCGCAGCACCGCGATCGAGGCGTTGCGCATCATCTGATACTCTTTGTCGGTGAGCGTCAGGGCTGGGGCGACGGTGATTGAATCGCCCGTGTGCACGCCCATCGGGTCGAGGTTCTCGATCGAGCAGATGATGATGCAATTGTCCGCCTTGTCGCGGACGACTTCCATCTCATACTCCTTCCAGCCGAGCACGCTTTCCTCGATCAGCACCTCGGTGGTGGGCGAGGCGTCGAGGCCGGACTGGACGATGTCGTAGAATTCGGCGCGATTGTAGGCGATGCCGCCGCCGGTGCCGCCCATGGTGAAGGAGGGGCGGATGATCGCCGGCAGGCCGACATGGTCGAGCGCCTGGGCGGCGATCGCCATGGCATGGCTGATATAGCGCTGCTTGCGGTCGCCTTCGCCGAGGTTCCAGCGGGTCTCCAGCGCGTCGAGCGCGGCATCGAGGTTTTCCGGGTTCTCCGCCTTCAGCGCCGCGCGCTCGGCCTCATGCGTCTTGCGGTCGGCGTTCTTGACCTCGGTGGCGTTGGCCAGCATCGAGCGCGGCGTCTCCAGCCCGATCTTGCTCATTGCCTGGCGAAACAGCGCGCGGTCCTCGGCCTTGTCGATGGCATGGGCGTCGGCGCCGATCATCTCTACTTGATAGCGCTCCAGCACGCCCATGCGCCGCAGCGAGAGCGCCGTGTTGAGCGCCGTCTGGCCGCCCATGGTCGGCAGCAGCGCGTCCGGGCGCTCCTTGGCGATGATCTTGGCCACCACCTCGGGCGTGATCGGCTCGATATAGGTGGCGTCGGCCAGCTCCGGATCGGTCATGATGGTGGCCGGATTGGAGTTGACCAGGATGACGCGGAAGCCCTCTTCCTTCAGCGCCTTGCAGGCCTGGGTGCCGGAATAGTCGAACTCGCAGGCCTGGCCGATGACGATGGGGCCGGCCCCGATGATCAGGATCGACTTGATGTCGGTGCGTCTTGGCATAGTCGAAAAATCCGTTCGGCGAGCGGCTTGCACGAAAAACCGGGCGGGGGAGGACCCGGCCGGTTGTGCTTGCGATTCTGGTATCAGGCTAGGAGGGCCTTATAGGGAAGAGTTTTGCGGGATGTAACCCCGAAAATGCGGGTTTTTGGGTTGGCCCGCTATTCCCCCAGCGCCAGCTGATCCGTGATCTCGAAGCGCTCTGAAACGCCGATCCGGATCATGTTGAGCGTGCCTTCGCGGGTGAAGCGGAATTCGTCGGCCGAGTCCGAGCTGCTCGGCTGGCCGCCATGGAAGGTGATGATGCGCGCACCGCCATCCGGCCAAGTCACCGTGACATCACTGTCGCCATCCTTGCGCGCGACGGTCACCGCGCAGCGGGTCATCGGCTGGCCGATGTGGCGCGCGCAGGGAATGCCGCCGGCCGCGTCCGGGGGAGGGGCATCGGATTCGGTGCTCGCCGAGGTCACGAAAGCGAGACCGTAGGCGTCCAGCATGGCGGTCCTGACGATCTCGGTCGCGGAAGGCGGATCGGCCGGCTCGCCGCCGCCCAGGCGCGCCGCTATATCAGCCGGCGGCTCTTCGGGAGGTGGCTGAGGCGCGGCAGCCGCGGCCGAAGCGGTGCTGTCTTCAGGGGGCGACGCCGGGTTATTGGGGCTGAGATAGCGCGCCGGCGCCCAGCCGGTTATGCGGGCGTCCTGCGTGTCCTCGACCTTGCACCATGGATTGTTGTTGACGGCCTTGCAGCCGTAATTCTTTACCGCCGCGCCGTTGGGCAGGCGCGCTTCGATCTTTCCGCCCGCTGAAGCGGTAGCGCGAATGTTGAGCAAATCATCCGGCGCGAGACCACCGATGATCGAAATGATTGTGCCTGGCGCATCCTGAGCCAGGGCCGGGAGGGCGACCAGGCACAAAGGGGCGGCGATCAGCAGCGTCGATCGGAGCGTGACTTTGCGCTTCATCCCTCGGCCATAAGCAATGCACTTCAAACGTGGCGCTCAATCCTGGATATGAGCTCCCTCAATCCTGGATGAGCTGCGCTCAATCCTTTATAAAACCGGTCCGCAGCGCTCGCGCCCATTCCGGTCTTCCCGCTTGTTCCGCCTGCTTTGCGGCGGCTTCATGGTCGTAGTCGACGGCGATGCTCTCGAAGCGGCTGGGACTGCCGTCCTTGCCCAGCTCGACGATGCCGTAGCGGGCGTGCGGCGAGCCTTGCTCCGAGACATGCGCCGGCGGCGTGTCGTCGTCATAGGCCGGGCAGCCGACGCTACCGGGATTGAAGATGACCGGACCGCCGGGGATGCGGATGAGCTCGTTACGGTGGCTGTGGCCGCACAGCACCAGGCGGCAGGCCGGATCGAGCGGCTTCAGCCGGCGCCTGATCGCGGCCAGCGGCGCGCGCACCAGCTGGCCGTCGACAATGGCGTCGGTGAGATATTTCTCGTCATGGTCCGGCCGGGCGTGGAAGGCGGTGACACCGGGTGCGATCTCCAATGTCAGCGGCAGGGCGAGCAACGCCTGGCGCTGCGACGCGGTCAGCCGTTCCTGGGCGTAGCGATCGGACGGCCACATGGTTTCGTCGGCCGTGTCCTGCGCGACGCGGCGGTCGTGGTTGCCGCGCACCGTCGGCAGCTTCAGCGCCTGCAACCGTTCCATCGTCTCGCGTGGCCAGAGCGGGCCGGAGACGCAGTCGCCGAGATCGACGGTGACGTCGGCACCGCCGCGCCGGTTCAGATCGTCGAGCACGGCATCCAATGCCAGGAGGTTGCCATGAATGTCAGCGAGAACGGCGATGCGCATGCGGTTCAGGCCGAAACCTCGACTTCGGCGGTGCCGAC
>NZ_RZSB01000550.1:0-4012 GCF_004023285.1 Mesorhizobium sp. M2A.F.Ca.ET.067.02.1.1 | reverse complement strand
GAGTTTTGCCGTCGGCTCGTCGGCCAGCACGGTCCGTCCGAAAAGTTGCGCGCGGGCGATGGCGATGCGAAGCCGCTGGCCGCCCGAAAGATTGGCGCCGCCCTTGTCCAGCCTTGCATCGAGACCGCCCGGCAGCAGGGCGTCGTCGAGCAGCCCGATCGCGCGCGCGGCATTTTCCAGCCGGCTCCGATCCAGCGCGCCGCCATTCCACGAAATAGCCTCCGACAACGTTCCTTCGGGCACGTAGGCATCCGTCGAAACCCAGGCGATCTCCCCAGCGGCCAGCGGACGGGTTCCCGGCGTCGGCATGGCGCCCGGCTCGAGCCCGGCGAGACGGCGCAGAAGCTTCGATTTGCCCGATCCGCTCGGACCGACGATGGCGACGAGGCCATGTGCAGGCAATGTCAGGCGCAACCGGTCGAGCACCGGCAAGGTCGTCGACGCGATCGGTTCGGCGCCGAGCAGCCGGTCCAGCGCGGTGGCAGCCGCCAACCCTTCCGCCTTGGCATGGTACTGCTCCGAGAAGCGGCGGAATGGTGCGAAATATTCCGGCGCGATCATCAGGATGAACAGGCTCTGCCAGAGCTCGAGATTGGAGAAGCCGGGGATCGTCGCAAGCTTCAGGTGCCCCAGGCCGAGGAGGATGGCGAGGATCGCAATCGAGAGCGAGGCGAAGAAGTCGATGATCCCGGCATTGGCAAAGGCTATACGCAGCAGACCGATCGTCTCGCCCGCGTAGCCCTCCAGGCGATGGCCGAGTTTTGCCTCCTCGCTTGCCGTCGCGTGGTTGGCAAGAATTGTGGGCAGCGTGCGGACGCGGTCGGCGAACTGGCCCGCCAGCCGGCCGAAGGCACACTCCTGGGCGTCGGCGCGCCGGCGGATCGCATTGCCCACCAGCGCGAAGAACAGGATCATGACCGGCGTCAGGCAGATGACCAGCAGCGCGGCCTGCCAGGAGACGAAGCAAAGCGCGATGGCAGCGAGCAATGGCCCGGCCGCCATCATGGCCGTGGCGGCACGATGGCCCACCACCAGTGCGGCGATCGCCTCCGGATGGCGCTGCATCGAGACGATCAAGGCCCCTGTCGAGAGCGACTGCAGCTGCCGCGCCGGCATCTTGCCCAGTCGCTCGCTCGCGAGCGCCCGCAGTCGCGTCGACATGGCGTTTTCCGCGGAAGCCTGCATCCTTTCGGCGGCGAATCCGGCGAGGCATGTGGCCGCGAGCAGCGCGATCATCCCGGCGACGAGCCATGGATCGACCGTCTCGCCCATCACGAGCCGGCCGGCGGCCATCGCCGCCGTCGCGGCGAAGCCGAGCCTGAGCACGGTGCGGACCGCCTGCAAGGCGAGAAGACCGCGCAATCCACGCCTTGCCAATCCCTCGGCGGCGGAAAGCGACTGAAAGGTACCGGGCGTCGCGGCGGCGGAATCAGGAACCGGTGCGGGAACGACCTGCGTTTTCATGGCCCGCTTCTCGCACAGGCGAGGAGGACATGAGTTGATTCAGGTCAAGTCCCCAGCATTCGTGTCGCGCTATGAGGCGATGTCCAGAAAGGATGCTCCATGTCCGACTTTCTTCCACGGCGTCGCGACGGTAATCGCCACGGTGGGCTGGCGATGTTCCCGATCCTGTTGCCGTCGAGCAGCAACCCGCCTTGAGCCCGGGCGTGACGGAGGAAGCTGTCATGACGAGCGCCGAGCCGGAGCCGCTGCACAGCCCGGCAGATATGCGGCGGGCGCATATGCAGAAGCTCGCGCTCTGCCACATGCTCGAAGGCATCGCCGACGACCTGCCGTCGCGCGTCGATCGGCTCCAGTGCCTGGCCGTGGCGGCCGACCTCTTGCCGCTGCTGCGCGAGTGCCAACGCTTCGAGGAAGAGGTCGTCTTCCCTGCCTTCGTGCGGCAGACGGGCGAGGAAGACACTGTCGCGCGACTGAAGCTCGAGCACCTGGAGGATGAAAGCGCGGCGGCGGATCTCAGCGAGGCGCTGCTGGCCTATGGCCACGGGCGGCAGATCGAAAATCCCGAGGCGTTCGGCTATATGCTGCGCGCCTTCTTCGAATCGTTGCGCCGCCACATTGCCTTTGAGCGCGACCACGTGCTGCCGAAGGTTCTCCGCAATCAGTAAGTATTTGTCTTTACGCAATTCCGGACGGAAAACCGCTATGCACTTTTCCTGGAATTGCTCTAAACGAACGCCCCGGGGATCAGTCTCCGGCCCGCGCGGCCAGGCGCCCGATGTCGTCGACGATGACGTAGCGGTTGTTTTCGACGCGGATGACGCCCTCGCCCCGCAGCCGGGTGATCTGCCGGCTTACCGTCTCGACGGTGAGACCCAGGAAATCCGCGATCTCCGCGCGCGACAACGGCAGATCGAAAGCGGCGCCGCGCCGCTCCGGCCCGGCGGCGGGGTCGATGTTGCGCGCGATCATCAGAAGGAAGCTCGATATCTTCTCGGAGGCCGTCTTGCGGCCGAGCGCCACCATCCAGTCGCGCGCCTGGTCAAGCTCGCGCAGCTTCTGTTCGAGCAGGCGATGCTCAAGGTTGGGCTGCTCCTTTATCATGCGCTCCAGCGCCTGGCGCGGGAACGAGCATAGTTCGACGTCTGTCGCCGCCTCGGCGCTGAGAGTGCTCTCGCTCTGGAACGGCCTGCCGAGGAAATCGGGAGCGAATTGCAGGCCGACAATCTGCTGGCGGCCGTCGGAAAGCGTCTTGGTCAGCTTCACGACGCCTGAAAGCACGTTCGAGAAACGCTCGACGCTCCTGGAATCGCCGACCAGTTCCTTGCCGGCCTCGGCCTTGTGCCGCTTCGTCGATTTGGCAAGATCGACGAGCTGCCCGGCGTTGAGCGCGCCACATATGCCACGATGCCGCGCCTCGCATGAAACGCAGAGTACCGGGACGCCTGTCGTGTGAATATCTTCGCGCACGATGGAACATCTATAGTGTTCCCGCCCTTCACCGGCAACGCAGGCCGAAACGCGAAAGCGTCGCAGCCCGTGCCTCGAGGATCGGATGGAAACCAATCCGTCGATCGCCGCATTGCACAATTGCGGGCCGCCTGCACAATAGGCGCATGTCCACCGGTTCGTTGACCATCCTTGTTATCGACGAGAACCGCATCCGCGCCTCGATCATCGAGGCCGGGTTGCGGGACGCAGGCCATCGCCATGTCACGGTGATCCATGACGTGGCCGGCATTGCCCGGCGCATCGCCGAGATCGAGCCGGACGTCATCGTCATCGATCTGGAAAATCCCAACCGCGACATGCTGGAGAACATGTTCCAGCTGTCGCGCGCGGTGAAGCGGCCGATCGCCATGTTCGTCGACCGCTCCGACCAGGCCTCGATCGAGGCTGCGGTCGATGCGGGCGTGTCCGCCTATGTCGTCGACGGGCTGAAGAAGGAACGCATCAAGCCGATCCTCGACATGGCGATCAGCCGCTTCAACGCCTTCTCGCGCATGGCGCGCGAATTGGAGGAGGCGCGCAGCGAGCTGGAGAACCGCAAGGTCATCGACCGGGCCAAGGGCATATTGATGAAGTCGCGGGGCTTGAGCGAGGAGGCTGCCTACACGCTTCTGCGCAAGACCGCCATGAACCAGAACCGCAAGATCGCCGAGATCGCCCAGAGCCTGGTGACCGCGGCGGGCTTGCTGGGACCGCTGGAGGGCGAATGAGCATGGCGCACGAAATCACCGCCGGCTTCATGCCGCTCTTCGACAGCGCCGTTCTGGTCGTGGCCGGCGAGATGGGCTTTGCCGCCCGCGAGGGCATCGAGCTCAAGCTGCAGCGTGAGACCTCCTGGGCCAACATCCGCGACCGCATCGCCATCGGCCATTTCGACGTCGCCCATATGCTGGGGCCGATGCCGCTCGCCTGCAGCCTCGGCCTCACGCCGCTTGCCTCGGAGACCATCGTGCCCTTCTCGCTCGGGCTCGGCGGCAACTGCATCACCGTGTCCAACGCGGTTTGGGACGGCATGGCGACGCCAGGGGCCGCGCCCGACCTC
>NZ_RZSB01000054.1:0-15763 GCF_004023285.1 Mesorhizobium sp. M2A.F.Ca.ET.067.02.1.1 | reverse complement strand
AGAAAAGTCTGCATCCCGGTGAGCGAGGCGATCTCGCGCTTGAAGCCGGCGCCGACGGCGATCGCGATGGGGGCGCGAAGTTGGATGTCGCTTCTGATGTAACCTTCTTGCATGACTGCGGCGCCCTTTGGATTTCAAAGTGTTGGGGAGTTTCAATGCCTTCCAATGCAGAGCCGATGCGAAGGTTCCGCCACCTCAAATTAGTCGTCGCTGACGGAACAACACCTCGCCGGGGGCGTTTGCCCCGGGAGCTCAATTATTCGACTTGCCGATGTTTCCGCCCCGGGCGGAGGCAGGGCGGAGCTCGCCAATACGCGATCCGGAGGATCGTCGTGAACCAATACGCGATCCGAAGGATCGTCGTGAATCCAACAGGAGAGAAACGATGAAAACCACCCTCATTCCAGCTGTCGCCGGCCTGGCTCTGATGGCCGGCATCGGCATCGCCGCCGCGGACGAGGTGATCGTCACCCCCGAGCAGCAGACCGTGGTCAAGGAATATGTCCACAAGCATCCGATCGCCTCGGTCAACGTGCTCGGCCTCGAGCTCGGCGTCGGCTCGACCGTGCCTGATACGGTTGAGCTGCAGGAGGTGCCGGACGTGCAGTATCGCTATGCCGTGGTCAACGACCACACGGTGTTGATCGATCCCGGCACCCGCCGCGTTGTCCAGGTGATCCAGTAACATCTGGCCGCTGAAGAGCCCGATCCTTGCCCGAGGCTTCGGTGAAGGATCGGGCTCTTCTCGCATCAAGGGAAAGCGCCTAGAATAGCCACCGGTTTGGGAGGCAACGAAGCGGAAGGAGTCGTTGCCATGCATCATCCACACGTCGAATCACCCAGTATCGCCGCCATGGTCGACAAGCTGCTGGCCGAGCACAGGACGGGCCTGCTGTCCATGCAGGAGGCAATTTCGCTGCTGCGGAAGCGCACCGGGACCGACCGCTCTGACGCGGATTTGGCCGGATTGATCACAAAGAAGGCAGCCCATCTCGGCATCGCGGTCGTCACCGACGGCCACTGAGCGAATTTGCCGCCTAAGTCGGTCGAATATGCGTGATACCGAAGACGCCGCGTCAAAATTCCGCTAGTGTTCGCGCCGGGGAACCCGTCCCAACCTTAGGAGGCGACAGTGACGGACGACAGGCACGAACGCATTCGCCAACGCGCGCATGAGATTTGGGAGCAGGCCGGCCGGCCCGAAGGTGCTCACGAAGAGCACTGGAACCAGGCGACCGCCGAGATCGACGCGGCAGGCAAGCCGAAGAAAGCTCCGAAGAAGGCGGCTGTCGCCAACGTCGAGAAGCCGAAAGCCGCCAAGGCGGCAAAGCCCGCCAAGGCCCCCGCCAAGGCAAAGACGGCCAAACCGAAAGCCAAGGCCTGAGCCGTTTGGGCGGTCGTTTGCCGCCAAGCCTCTTTCGATCCGCCGGAAGGTGAGGGCGCGGCCATGTCGCGCCCTGCGACGATTCCTGAGAAGCGTCGCCGATTTGCAATGTATAGCGATCATAATATTAGAAATTGTTAATGTATAGACTTGGCAACGAGAGAGGTTTACTGACTATCCGAACTATCTCTGTGTCATCCCGGCAACACTGAGTCTGTCCCTTCAATATTCCCAATAAAAGTCGGACTTTGGTCGGACCGGCCGCTTGACTCGCCGCGCTTTACCATGCGTTTTTCCGCCCGGGCTTTCAACTTGGGGACTAGGTATGCGGGGCATCAACCGTCTAATTTCGTTTGCGTTTCTGGCCGGAACAGGCGGCTGGGCCATGCCGGCCTTGGCTGACGAACCGCATCCGGTCGAATATGTGCGCGTCTGCGATCAGTACGGCACCAACTACTATTACAGCCCAGGTACCGAAACCTGCATCAATACCCAGACGGGTGAGACGCGTCGCGAAACCGACGGCGGCACGGTCGTCGGTAAGACCGCGCTGGCAAGCAAGGTCGAGGACATCGATCACCGCATCCAGCGTGCCTTCGAGGGTGCCTCGGTAGCGTCGTCGCTGGCCAGCCCGGATCTGAACAAGGGCGAGCATTTCGGCGTCCGCGTCAATTGGGGCAATGCCGGTCAGTCCAACGCTATGGGCATCACCGGAGCGGCGGTGTTGGGCGAGGGGTTCATGCCTGGCGGCAACGGTCGGGTGGCCGGCGCCGCGGGCGGCGCTTTTTCCGGCAAGACGGTCGGCGGCAATGCCGGCCTGCAGTTGACCTGGTAAGAGCGGCCGGGGGCATCATGTTCAGATATCTTCTTGCGCCGGCAATGCTCGGCGCGGCAACGCTCCTTGCGTCGCCATCCGAGGCTGCGGTCGACTATCTCAGGTACTGTCAAGCCTATGGCATCAATTACTATTACAGCCCGGGCACCGAAACCTGCATCAACGCCCAGACTGGCGAGACGAAGCAAACGGTCGATGATGGTGAGGGCGGCACCACGACGGTCACCGGCAAGACGGCATTGGCCGCCCATGTCGACGACATCGACAATCGCATCACCCGCGCCTTCGAGAACGCCTCGATCTCGGCCGCGCTCGCCGCGCCCGATCTCGTGCAGGGCGAGCATTTCGGCCTGCGCGTCAACTGGGGCAATGCCGGCGACGCCAATGCCTTTGGCATCACCGGCGCCGCCGTGCTGAGCGAAGGCTTCCATGGCGGCCGCCTGACCGGCACGCTCGGCATCGCCTTCGCCGGCAGCCAGGTCGGCGGCAATGCAGGGCTGCAGTTCAACTGGTAGGAAGATCGAGAAGAGGGAAGGCGCCGCCGATCGCTAGCGCCCTCCCTGCTTGCTGGCGTATTGCGCGACCGCGCAGAGAAGGGCAAGCGCCGCGGTATCGCAGGCGGCCCGCGAGGGCGACGGGCCCTTGGCGAAAAGCACCGCATCCGCGACAGGAACCGTCAGTCCGTGCTTTCTGGCAAATGAAGTGACTTCGTAGGGCTGGTCCTCGGGCAGTGCGCCGATGTCGATTTGCAGTTGCATCAAACGTGTTCCTCCCTGGTATGCGTCTATTCCCTCCTTCACCCGGCAGGAATTAACGCCCGGCCGCTCGCCCGCGTCCACCAATTGGCGATTGTGTGAAACGATGCATTTGCCGGGGCGATGAGCCGAGGGTTGCAACCGGCCGGTTGAGGGGTCTGCGGCGCGGGCTTCTTCGGTCCCCCCCACGGGAAAAGGGAAGCCCTCACCAGGCATCGCTCGACTTGGCGAACCTCACCCCCGCCGCGATCATCGCGCTTTCGCACTCGCTGATCAGCCTGAGGTTGCGCAGATACCGCGCCATCGTCTCCGGCAGCCAGGCGGCGCAGGATTCGACATAGGCGCGGCCGTGCACAAGCGCGCCGGTCGACAGCCGCTCATCCTTCTCGGCGATCACCTTCAGATATTGCCGGATGAAGCGGATGTCGTCGGCGATGTCCTGGCTGGCCATGCGCCAGGCGCCGGCGAGGCGCTCGCGCTCGGCGAGCGGCAGCGGCGACAGCAAAGGGCGGGAGAGGTCGGCAAAAGCGGCATGGTTCGCGGTGTTCAAGCAGATTCCCTCAAAGGAAGTATCGTACTTTATGTACGAAATTCGATCAAGCAGGGTTCGTACAATTTGAACGATATACGTCGTCTTGGAGTAAAGATCAGGCGATCCGCATCGAAAAGCCTTCGAGCTGCGCGCCGATTTCGCCAAGCGCCCGCCCCAAGACCGACTGAACCATCTCATGTCTGTCCGGCTTCAGCAGGCTCAAGCCCTTCCGCAATGCGTCCCGCCAGGCGTCGCCGCGCTCCCACGCTTCCGCGAAAGCCAGTGCAAGGTCATCCTGTCGGCGCGTCGTATTCAGCGCCTCGACCAGCAGGCCCGCTTGATGGAGGTCCTTCTCCCGCTTCGCCGCCGCGCCTCGCTCGCGGCGGGTCGCCACGATCAGCTTGTGAACGGCGAAGCGTTCGGGCGAGGGGACAAGCACCGGCACGCCGGAGCGATGCAGCAGCACCGTCCTCACCGGGTCGCGGATCAGGAAATCGAGGAAGCGCAGCGGCTGCGCCGAGGCGCCGCCGAGCGAAGGCATCAGGCTGGCGCGGTCGGCATGCTCGTCGCTGCCGCGGTTGGGGGTGAGGAACTCGATCCGGTAGCGCGAGGCGTTCTCGTACTGCGTCGCGCGGCCGGCATCGGTCCGGTGCGGGATTTCGCGAAACGTCGGATCGACTGCCTTCAGCACGTCGATGACCGGCGGCATGCTGTCTTCCACTTCGGCCGAAACGGAATGGAACTGTGCGAAATCGGCATCGCCTGTCTGCAGCGCGGCACCCGGCAATCGCACCCCGAGATGCCCGGCATAGGTCTGGAAAGCGACGGTGCCCACCAGCACCGCGCGCAGCCGGAAGAGCCCCGCCTTTTCCAGCGCCTCGACGACATCGCCGGTGAAGGTCTCGGGTGCGGTCAGGCCGGCATCGCGGACAAGCGTGGAGACCAGCTTGCGGCGGCTCCTGAGATCGCCCTTGATCTCCCTGAAGGCCGCAACCCGACTGGCGATCTCGGGATCCTCGGCCGGACCGACATAACGCCTCTTTTTCTCGGGGCGGGTTTCCTCGAAATACCAGTAGTCGCGGCCCTTCACCGGCACGCGCACGAAATTGCCCGCCGTCGAGAAATCCGTCTCGAAGGAAGCATCGAGGCTGCGCTGCACCAACTCGGCGTAAAGGGTGCGGTAGGCGAGGTCGATGGTCTTCATGGGCGCTGCTATTGTGCGTTATAAGATTCCTGCAATTTTCTTATAACTGCGGCGCTAGGTCGATTGCAAGTTCTAAGAAATTCGTGAAAATCTTATAACCACCGGCATCTCCCCTAGGGGAGATGAGACTCGTGGCCCAACTGGCGTCGCAAAAAACCGCTTCCCCAACCCGGCAAACAGTGCTTTAACGCGCCCATCCACAGGGGTGCTCCGTACGGTCGGGGCTGAGATGGTGGCGGCAAGCCTCCGGACCCTAAAGCTGATCTGGATAATACCAGCGGAGCGAGGCGGGCCATGTTTTCCGGCGCACAGATTTCCCTTTATCCCATGGCCGACGATTTCGTCGGCGTCATCCTCGGCGCGTTGGGCGCGCTCGATCCTTACCGCGACAGGCTGAGGATCGAGACCGACGACATCTCGACGCTGCTGGTCGGGCCGCCCGAAGTGCTGTTCCCGGCGATGCGCGACCTCTTCGTGGCAGCGGCCAAAAGCGGCAGGCATTGCGTGCTGTCGGCCGCCGTCTCGCGCGGCTGCCCCGGCGAGCCGGACGACCCGATCTGCCGTTCCGACGAGATCGGCGGCCCGGCGGTCCCGCTCGACGAGCGCAAACGCGCGGCGCTCGGCGCCGTGCGGTCGACGCCCTCGACCGACCAGCCGGTGGCAGCGCAATTCTCGCTCTATGTGATGGGCACGGGCGATCACATGGACGAGATCTATGGCTGCATCGACTTCCTGAAACAGTCCGGCGTGTTCGACCGTTCCAAGAACTTCTGCACCAGGCTGCGCGGCGACGCCGGCGCGGTGTTCGCCACGCTCAACGAAGCCTTCTGCCACTTCGGACCCGGCGCGGGGCATGTGACCCTCGACATCACCATTTCGGCCAACAGCCCGACCGCGGTTTGAGCGCAAGCTCGAGCTGTCGAGGAGAGTTATCGTGGCTGTTTGGTATGACCTATTGCATGGGGGAGAGGGCCCCATATCTGACCGCCTCTCTGAAGAGGGAGCGCAGCCTTCGGCGATTGGCGAAAGCCGAGGTGAAGGCCAATCTCCCCCCTTGTGGGGGAGATGCCTGGCAAGGCAGAGGGGGGCGCTGTCCCGCCGGCATGTCAGGCGTTCGCAAGCGCAGCCTTCGTCGGATGCTATGGGGCAAGTTTCGCAGGGAGGCGTTCCTTCGCGCCCCCCTCTGTCCTGCCGGACATCTCCCCCACAAGGGGGGAGATTGGCTCTCACGGCGACCTTCGCCAAAATCGCTCCCGCCGCCCTCGCGTTTACGTTGCTGCTCCTCGCTTGGGAGTTCTACGCCCGTCTCGGCGGCATCGCGCCTACCGTGCTTCCGGCGCCCACCCGCGTGCTGGCGCAAGCCTGGCAAAACCGCGCGGCACTTGCCGAAAACACGCTGCCCACCATCCGCGCCACGCTTGCCGGCTTCGCCTGCTCGCTCGCCGCCGCCTTCGTGCTTTCGGCGCTAGTCGACTTCCTGGCCCCGCTGCGCCGCGCGCTGTTTCCGCTGCTGATCGCCAGCCAGACTTTGCCGTTGGTGGCGATCGCGCCGCTGGTGGTCTTGTGGTTCGGCTTCGGCCTCTTGCCGAAGATCCTGCTGGTCGCGCTGGTCACCGTCTTCCCGATGATGGTGGCGCTGGTCGAAGGCTATGCCGCGACAAGCGCCGAAATCAGCCAGATGCTTGCCGCCATGGGGGCAGGGCGCTGGCGCATATTCTGGCTGGCGCGGCTGCCGTCGGCGATGCCCTATTTCTTCACCGGACTGCGCATCTCCATCACCTATGCGGTGGTCGGCGCGATCTTCGCCGAATATGCGGGCGCCGCGAAGGGGCTGGGCATCTACATGCTCAGCGCCAAGAACAACTTTCGGCCCGACCTCGTGCTTGCCGCCGTTGCCGTCAGCTCGACGCTGACGCTGGCGTTGTTTGGTCTGGCTGTTCTCGTCCAGCGCCTCGCCATGCCCTGGGAGAGGGCCGACCGCAAGGCCGATGCCTCCGAGCGCCGGCCATGACCCGGCTCGAGCTCCGCGATGTGCGCAAAAGCTTCGGCGCGCTCGAGGTTCTGGCCGGCGTTTCGCTCGATGTCGGCGCAGGTGAGTTCGTATCGATCCTCGGCCCCTCCGGCGCCGGCAAGTCGACGCTGTTCCAGCTCCTCACGGGCGCGATCCGGGGCGAGGGCGAGATGCGCTTCGACGGCGCGCCGCTCGATGGCGCCCGCTTCGCCTTCATGCCGCAGCGCGACGCGCTGATGCCGTGGCGTCGCGTCATCGACAACGCCACGCTGGGGCTTGAAGTGCAGGGCATGACGCGCCGGGCCGCGCGCGAGCGCGTGGCGCCCTTGTTCGCCGAGTTCGGCCTTGCCGGCTTCGAGCGCGCCTGGCCGGCCGAGCTGTCGGGTGGCATGCGCCAGCGCGCCGCCCTGCTGCGCACCGTGGTGCAGCAGCGCGACATGCTGTTGCTCGACGAGCCTTTCGGCGCGCTCGACGCCCTGACCCGGGCGGCGATGCAGCGCTGGCTCGAAGGCATGTGGCGAAGCCACCACTGGACCGCGCTGCTGATCACCCATGACGTGCGCGAGGCGGTGCTTCTGTCCGACCGCATCTATGTGCTTTCGGCGCGGCCCGCGCGCGTGGTGCGTGAGGTGGCGGTGCCGCTGCCGCGCCCGCGCACCGAAAGCGCCGCGCTCGCCCGCGAGGCGGCCGCGATCGAGGCGGGCATCCTCGACCCTTTGCTCGGCGCCGCCGATCCGATTTCCCGACCATCCGATGGAGAACCCCGATGACCGAATTCACCCGCCGCCAGGCGCTGGTCCTGGCCGCCAGCCTGCCCTTTGCCGGGGCCGTCACGCGTGCCCGGGCCGCCGCGCAAAAAATCACCGTCGCGCTCGACTGGACCGTCAACACCAACCATATCGGCCTGTTCGTCGCCCGCGACAAAGGCTTTTACCGCGACGCGGGGCTGGACGTCGAAATCCTGCCCTATGGCGACACCGGCTCGGGCGCGCTGGTCGCCAACCGCGTTGCCGATTTCGGCATTTCGGGGTCGCTCGGCCTGTTCACCCAGAAAAGCGCCGGCGCCGACCTGAAGGCAGTCTATGCCGTCGTCCAGTCGGAAACCGGCCGCGTCGTCTTCAACGCCGACCGCGCCGCCATCAAAAGCCCGAAGAATCTCGACGGCCTGACCTATGGCGGCTTCGGCAGTGCCTGGGAGAACGCGCTGTTGCAGACCATCATCCGCCAGGACGGCGGCAAGGGCGACTTTTCGACCGTGACGCTGGGCACCTCGGCTTACGAGGCGCTGGCCAATGGCGCGGTCGATTTCACGCTGGAAGTCTCGACCTGGGAAGGCGTCGAGGCCGAGCTGAAAGGCCTCAAGCAGCGCAGCTTCCGCTACGCCGATTACGGCGTGCCGGACGAGCACACGACGCTGATCGTTTCCAGCAACGCCTTCCTCGCCACCAATCCAAAGGCCGCCGCCGCCTTCGTCCAGGCGACGCGGGCCGGCTATGCCTTCGCCGTCGACCACGCGAATGAGGCAGGCGAGCTGCTGGTCGCCGCCAACCAGGACACGCTCACCAACCCGGCGCTGATCGATGCATCGCTGAAGGCGCTCAACGACGGCCATTTCCTGAAAAGTGCGGCCGGCGCCATCGGCACCATGGACAAGGCCAAGATGGAAGCGATGGGCGGGTATTTGTTTGCCTCGGGGATATTGCTGGATGGCAACGGCAAGGCGCTGAAGGACAAACCGGATCTGGCGGCGTATTTCACGAACGAGTTTCTGGTGGGGTAGGCGCCAAGCGCCGAGGGAACACGACTTTGCGCCGGAACCTTGCCGGGAATCCGGTGCGGAGCCTAATTCTCGACGATGGCGCGAAGGAGCGCGGTTTTGATGTGCCACCCAGCTTCGCCTTGCAGCAACAGGGCGGCCTCATAGAATTTCGCCATGGCCGGACACAGGCCTGGAAAGTCCTGGTTGGCGTTTGAGATAGCCTCCATCTCGGCCGGCGTGCCGCCGATTTTTGTGAAAACGTCGGCGACCAGCGACCAATCCTGATCGCTGGGCACAGCCGCCGGCAGGCGGCTTCTTTTGGCGGCGCCGTAGGCGCGGAACAGCGTGCCGCCGATTCTGTCCAGGTCAGCCAGGAAATCGTGGCCGGGCGCGCTGATCGCGTCCGGCCCGTTGCGCAGGTAATTGTTGCAGGTGGCCGGCGTTTCGCGCGCCATGACATGATTGAGCATGTCAAGCTGCGCCGAAAGCACTTCCGAAGCATTGCTGTCGGGGGTCGTGGGCAGGAGCGGCGCGTATCTATGCCTGAGATCGGCGACCGCCTGCCTGCTGATATTGCGCACTTCTGTTTGGTTTCCAGCCTGGGCCGCGGCAGTATCTTACGCAGCATCGCATCGTAGTCGTCCGGAAATTCCCGGGCGATGGCCTCGAAGATCCCGAGATTCTGCTTCCGGATCTCGGCATCGATGTCGGCGGTGGTCAGCGCCCGGGGCGGCATCGCCACAGACTGATAGTGGTGATGTCCGCCGCCGAACATCGTTGGCATCACGTCAGCCCCAACGATGCTCACGGGGATGACCGCCACCACTTGCAACCATTTCCAAGGTGACATTCGCCGGCCCTCCCGATCCCCGTTCAATTTCCCCCGAGGGTCAGCGCCTTCTTGCGGTCGGCCTCGGCGCGTTTCAAATCGCCCTTGGCTGCCCAAGCCAGGCTTCGGGCGGTGTAAGCATCTGCATATCTGGGGTAAAGCTTGATGGCTTGATTGAAGCTGGTGATTGCCCCGTCCTGGTCGCCCGCTCGCGCCCGCAGAAGGCCTCTGCCGTAGTAGCCGCCGGGGCTGTTCCGGTCGATCTGGATAGCCGTCTCAAAGTCGGCCTGGGCTTGCTTCAAGTCGCCTTTGACTACCCACAAAATTCCACGATCGACATGCACCTTGGCAACGTTCGGATCGAGTTCGATGGCCTTGCCATAGTCTGCGATCGCGCCATCGTAATCCCCGATGATCATTCGGCTGATGCCTCGACCATGAAAGTTCGAGGCATAGGTGGAATCGAACTCGATCGCCTTGCCGAAATCGTCGATGGCACGTTTATGGTCGTTCTTGGCTGTCCAAGCGAAAGCGCGAGCGGAATAATAGCTGCTGTTCTTTGGCTCGATCGCGATCGCGCTGCCATAGTCCGTTATGGCCCGATCGTAATTGTCCTTCTGCCCCCACGCGAGACCGCGATACCCAAAAGCCTCGGCGTTGTGGGGATCGAGCGCTATCGCATGGTCGAATTTCGCGATTGCAAGATCGTATTGACCCTTGTTGTATAGGGCTATGCCGCTCTTGGTGTCGTCGTCCACCGCCGCCGCGTCGGCAGTCGTTGACTTGTATGAAGCCTTCGCCGCGGCCGCATCGTCGCGCTCCTTGCGGGCATTGGTGTAGTTTGGATCGAGACGCAAGGTTTCATCGAAATCCGCGATGGCGCGGTCGTATTGCTTCTTCCTGTTCCAGCAGAATCCGCGGTTGAACCATGCTTCGGCATTCGTTGGCTTCAGTCCGATCGCCTTTGTCGAATCGGCGATGATGCCCTCGCAATCGTGCTTTACGGCTCGGGCTCGACTGCGCAGCACATAGGCGTCGACATTGTTCGGTTGCAACGAAATGATGGTGGTCAGATCCGCGATGGCGCGGTCGATCTTGCCCCTCTGTCGCCAGATGAGAGAACGATAGAAATAGCTGTCGGTAGACTTGGGATCGAGCTCTATTGCCTTGTTGTGGTCGGCCAACGCCCGGTCGGAATCGCCCTTCAGCGTATAGGTGAAGCCGCGCAAGGTATGGGCGCGGGCATTGGATGGGTCGGCGGCGATCGCAATGCCGTACTGCTCGAGGGCGCGGTCGAGTTGGTTTTGAGTGCGCCAGATATCGCCCGCTTCGATAGCGTCTTCCGCTGTCTTGTTCCGAAGCCGGCCGGTTGGTTGCGAGGCTGCGACCTTGCCTTTCGCCGCCAGTGCCAGTTCCCGGCCCTTGTGGGCAAGGCTCATCTTCGGATCGAGCTTCAGCGCCTGGTCGAAATCGGCGATCGCCCGGTCGTAGTCGCCCTTGGCGGCAAAGGCGCCGCCGCGCCCGAAATAGGCCTGAGCGTCATTGGCGTCGAGTTCGATCGCCCGGCTCAAATCGGCGATGGCGCGATCCGGTTGGTTCTTTTTGGTCCACGCGACGGAGCGACCGATGTAAGCGTCCGAATAGTCGGGGTAGAGTCCGATGACCTTGTTGTAGTCCTTGATCGCCGCGTCGTACTTGCCTTTGTCGACAAGCGCGATGGCCCGTCCGACATAGGGTGAGGCATCTTGCGGATCGATCGCCATCGCCTTGTTGAATTCGGCGATCGCACGATCATATTTGCCCTTGTGGTAGAACGCATAGCCGCGATCGACGAAAGCCGCGAGTTCCTTCGAGGATGGCATGATCGAATTACCGCCCATGCCGCCTTTCTGCTGCGCGGCCGTGGCCGCCTTGCGCGCGGCGGCGTAGTTTGGATTGTGCGGGTCTAGTTTGGCCGCCTGGTCGAAGTCGGCAATGGCATCGGCGTAGTTTTTGGCGTCGACCTGCGCCATGCCGCGTCCATAATAGCTGGCGGCGTCTTTCGGATCGATCTTGATCGCCGATGAAAAGGCCTCGATCGCCCGCTTCGGGTCTCCGGTGCCGTACCAGGCCGCTCCAGTACAGAAGAAGGCGCGGCTTGCTTTCGGGTCGAGCCTGATAGCTTTGATGCAATCGTCAAGCGCGCCGTCCGCGTCGCCCGCCGCGCCCTTGGCCAGACCACGGCGCGTAAGCGGCGCGGCGACGTCGGGAATAATGGCGATGGCCTTGTCGAAATCGGCGATGGCGCGGGCAAAATCCTTCTTACCATCAAAGGCCTTGCCTCGTCCGAAATAGGCGAGCGGGCTCTCGGGATCGATCGCGATGGCCTCTTCATAGGCCTCAATCGCTTCGTCATAGTTTTCTTCGTGCAAGAGGCTGTCGCCCTTGGCCACCGCGACCAGGACGCGGGGATCGCTGGTGTCGATAAGCTTCGCCAACTTCGGATCGGCAGGCGAAAGATCGTCACTCGCACCTGGCTCGGCCGAAGCCGCGGTGTCAGCCGGAGCGACAACGGCGTCCGCCGCCTTCGACTGCTCCAAGTCCTGCGCCTGTTCAGCTTTGTCCTCATCGCCGGCAGCCTGCTCGTCGCAGCTTCCCGATCGCGCGGGATCCAGCTCCACGGCGCGCCGGCAATCCTCCGCCGCGCCGGCCTTGTCGCCCTTGAGCGTCCTGGCGCGGCTGCGGCCGAGATAGGCGTCGGCATTTTTGGGATCGAGGCCGATTGCCTTGTCGAAATCGAGCAGCGCGCCGTCGACGCCGTATTTCGCCAGCCGCGCGCCGGCGCGTTCGACCAGTATCCTGGCGGCGGCCTGATCCTGGGCAGCCTGGTCCTGTGTCGTGGCGGCCGCAACGGTTTGCCGGCCGGCCATGAGCGCGGCGCAGGCGCCGGCGCGTTGCGGGTCGAGTTCGACAGCGCGCCGGCAGTCGCTCGCGGCAAGGGTGTCATCCCCGTTTGCGGCCGCTGCCGCCGCCCTGTCGTAAACAGCGTCGGCGTTATCGGGGTCCTCTGCGATGGCCATGCTGAAGGAATTGATCGCCCCTGCAAGGTCGCCCTGTTGCTGCAGCTCCAGCCCTCGTCTGATCTCCCCGGCAGCAAGTTTTGAACGAACTTCCTTGCCGGTGGCCTCCAACTGCTTGGCCAAAGAGGAAAGATCCGGCTTGGACGCCGTTTCCGCCACAGGCACCTCGGCGTCGGCTGGCCCCGAATCGCAACTGCCAATCTTCTTCGGATCGAGCGCGATGGCTTTGCGGCAGTCGGCCGCGGCGCCGGCACTGTCGCCTTTGCGTGATCGCATCAGCGACCGGCCGAGCCACGCCCTGGCCCCGGTTGCATCGAGCGCGATCGCCTTGTCGAAATCGGCAAGGGCGCGATCGTCGTTGTCCTTGCTCGCCCAGGCGACGGCTCGGGCGTAGTAGCCGTCGACCATCCCCGCGTCGAGCTCGATCGCCTTGTTGGCATCGACGATGGCGCGCGCCCAGTCGCTCTTGCCGATCCAGGCGGCGCTACGGTTGGCATAGGCATCGGCGCTCCTGGGATCCACGGCCAGCGCGGCGTCGTAATCGGCAATGGCGCGGTCGAACTCGTCCTTGGCGGCGTAGGCGAGGCCGCGATTGACCAGCGCGATGAAATCGCCCGGATCGATGCGGATCGCCTTGTCATATTCCGCAATCGCCTTGTCGCGTTCGCCCGTCTTGCTCCAGGCGGTGCCGAGGCCCGTATGGGCGTCACCGTTTTGCGGATCGGCCTCGATCGCCTGCTGGAAATCGAGCATGGCCGCGTCGATCTTGCCCTTGCGAAGGAAGGCCGAGCCGCGGCTGGAAAAGGCGTCGCTGGCGGACGGTTCGAGGCTGATGACGATGTTGAAGTCCGCGATCGCGCGGTCGTAATCGCCCTTGTTGGACCAGTCGGTGCCGCGGTTGAACAGCGCCGAGGTCGCCTTTGGATCGAGCGCGATCGCCTGGTTGTAATCGGCAATCGCGCCGTCCCAATCCTCCTTGTCGTCCCGGGCGGAGCCCCGATAGAAATAGGCCTTGATCCGCTGGCGCTGCGCTTGCGTATCGTCTTCGGCAATCGCCGTGCAGGCGGCGATGCGCTGATCGACCGCGGCCTGGTCGACATTCGCTTCCTTTTGGTCACTGCCCTGACCGCCGCTTTCGTCGCCGAAGCAAAGGGCATAGTCCCCAGCAACGGCGGACGCGGGCGCGGCGAGCGCGCAAAGCACCGTCAGCCCTGCCAACGCCAGCCCATGTGAGAGCACGGCGACGAATATGCGCGAGACCGCGCCGGCACGGCGAGACATGGTTTGAACCTCCCCCCGGAGTTGCCGCGACCGCGGCTGCAATTCCTATATAGTTCTGTCTTTGTTCCAAAATGCAAGCAGAAATTGTAGCGACCGCCGAAGTCGGTCTCCCGTCGAGGGGATCCACCCTCACATATCGATTATCGACCTTCTCACCCGGCCGATGATGGTGATCGCGCCCTCCAGTTCCGGCGGGGGGATATCCAGGTAGGAAGCCGGCTGGAACGGCGGGTTGTCGTTCGGGCGATAGCGTTTGTAGGTGGCCCGTCCCGTCTCGTCCGAGATCACATAGCAGCCATTGGTCACCAGCCGCTTGTCGCGCAAATTTACGAAGATGATCGAATCCGGCGGCGAGATCTTGTTCATCGACGGGCCGTCGACGCGCAGCGCGATCCATTCGCCTTCCTCGAGGTCGGCGGTGGGGATCGTCGGATAGTCGGAGAGGTTGACCACGCTGTCCTGGCTGCCGAGCTCGCCGGCGCTGATCCACGACACGATCGGCACGTCTATGGTGACGGGCGAGGGGATGAGATTGACCGGCGCCGCTTCGGCGCCATCGCCCCCCAAACTGCCATTGAACAGCAGCCAGCCGGGGTCGACGCCGAACAACCGGCCGTATTTCTCGGCGGCTTTCCGCGACAGCGGCCGGTTGCCGTTCTCATGGCTGATGAGGGTGTTCTTGTTGATGTCGCGCAGCGCCCGCGCGGCATCGCTGGGCGAGGCATAGCCGGCCTGGGCGCGCGCCTGCTGCAATCTGTGCCGTGAATCCATCATCGTACAAAATGCCTGAAATTTATCGTCCAAACTGTACGATTTAGCTTGCGCGTAATTCGTACATAACGTACGCTTAGCGCATGAATGAGCATCCCGCAAGCCTTTCCGCATTACCGGTGATTCCGGCGCAGCCCACGAGCATCCCGGGACTGCCCACCAATATCTCGGGGCTTATCGACCGCTGGGGCAGCATCGGCGCTTTCGCCGCCGAGGTCGGCTGCGGCTACGAGGCGGCGCGTCAGATGCGCCGGCGCGGCCGCATCGCGCCGCAACACTGGCCGCATGTGGTGGCGGCGAGCCGACGGCTGGGCATTGCCGGCGTCAGCTACGAATGGCTGGCCGGCCGCGCGGCCATGCAACGCGCGGCCGTCATGCGAGGGGAGGCGGCATGAACGCGCTGCCCTCACCATTGGAATTCCAATCGTCCGGACTGTCTTCCTCCCCGGTCCGGGCGCATTCCGGGGCGCTTGCCCCGGATCCGGTCGAACCGCCCGCACCCCGGTTCACCGGAACGGCCGGAGCCGTTCCTCCCCCGGCTCCGGCCCCCAATCCGGGCATAAGCTGCATCCGCACCGAGGACGGCACCGTCATCCTGTTCGACCGCGCGTCGGGCCGGGCGGTGTCGGGCCTGACGCGGGCGGCGGCTGAAGCCAGGCTTCGCGAGCTGGAAGGGGCAGCACGCCCCGCCTGATCCCGACCTTTTCCGAACCCCACCGACGGCCTCGTGGCCGAACCCTGGCGCTTGGGCCGAGCCCGGCGCTTCCCAAGCCCACGCCCCTAGCAATCGACGGAATGAGAAGATGGCAGCCGCCTATACCGAAAAGGAAATCGACGAGATCGCCGCCTGGCTGAAGGAGGGGCTTTCGGCCTCGCGCATCGCCGGCCGCTTCAGCGCGCTGCGCGGCGCCCCGGTCTCGCGCAACGCCATCATCGGCATCGTCCACCGCAATGCCGGCTTGCGCGCCATCGGCTTCGCCAACCCGAAGGGCGGCCGCGCCGGCGGCAGGCCGAGGAAGCATGCCCGGCCGGATCGTCCAGGAAGGCGAGGCAGGACGGTGATTGGAGGGCTCTCCGAGCCGGCCGCGCTTTCCAGATTCGCCGAGTTCGTGGAAGGCGCCGGCGGCGCAACCGCCAATCTCGCCCCTAGCGGGGGAGATGTCCGGCAGGACAGAGGGGGGCGCTGTCCCGCCGACCTGTCCGCCTATGGCATCACCACACAGACGGCCCCCACCACCGCCCGCGCTCCCAAAAAACCCAAACCCCGCAAGCCGGCGCGCACCTTGCCGCCGTCCTGGCTTGCGCCGGGCGAGCGCCAGAAATCCGAAGCCCATCTCTACAAG
>NZ_RZSB01000549.1:0-4013 GCF_004023285.1 Mesorhizobium sp. M2A.F.Ca.ET.067.02.1.1 | reverse complement strand
GGGTTTGGGGTGCGGGCGCATGGGTTACGCCCGCCCATAGGTGCATTGGTGTGCCGCGGCGGGCTTGGCTTCCGACGTCGAGTTCCTTCGCCCCCCTCTCTGTCCTGCCGGACATCTCCCCCTCAAGGGGGGAGATTGGATGTCGCGCCGGCTTTCGCCAATCGCCAACGTTGCAAGGGGAACGCCAGGGCTGAAGCTGCCAATCTCCCCCCTTGAGGGGGAGATGTCCGGCAGGGCAGAGAGGGGGGCCTCGCGCCGACGCTCGATCATTTCCAGATTTCCCATCCCCCATCCTGCCACAGCGACCCTGCCGTCACAAACTGGTTCCTTCATTTTCCGGAAAACTGGCCCTCGCGATGGAGACAGAGCGGCGTAGACTTCACTCATAGACGTTGGGGATAAGACGTCGGCGCAAAACGGGGAACACAAGTCCGGGCAAGGCAACTGGGAGGCTGCCGGCCGGACGGGCAAGGCAGGGCGATGCATCGCCCGCCGCAGGCATGAAGCCATTTCCCTCCCGAGACCATGAACCCCGCAGCCATCCTGGCCGCGGGGCGGAAAGCGAGCAATGACGACAGTTCGACTTGGCATCAACCCGATCACCTGGACCAATGACGATGTGCCGGAACTGGGCGGCGACACGCCGCTCGAGACCTGCCTCGCCGAGACCGCCGAGGCCGGCTATGCCGGCACCGAGCTTGGCGGCAAGTTCCCGCGCGACAGCCGCGCGCTTCGGCCAATCCTCGACCATTACGGGCTGGCGCTGGTCTCCGGCTGGTATGACGGGCGCATCTGCGAGAAGGAGGTCGACGAGGAGTTCGAGGCGATCCGGCCGCATCTGACTTTATTGCGCGATCTCGGCGCCAGGCGCGTCGTCTATGCCGACACCTCGCGCGGCCGGCATGGCGCGATCCATGACCCGATCTCGCAGCGGCCGAAGCTGATGGACGGCGAATGGAAGGCCTATGGCGCCAAGATCACCAGGCTCGCCGAGCGGTTCTCCGATTTCGGCGTCGGCATGGCCTTCCACCATCACATGGGCACGATCGTCGAGACCGACACGGAGATCGACCGGCTGATGCACAGCACCGGCGAGGCGGTCGGCCTTCTCTACGACACCGGGCACTGCGCCTTTTCGGGCGGCGACCCGGAGCAATTGCTGCGCCGGCATGTCGAGCGCGTCGTGCATGTCCATTGCAAGGATGTGCGCCCGGCGATGCTGAAGAAGGCGCGCGAGGCCGACATGAGCTTCATGGGCGCGGTGATGGAAGGCATCTTCACCGTGCCGGGCGACGGCGCGATCGACTATGCGACGCTGCTCAAGATCCTCGCCGGCCAGGGCTATTCCGGCTGGCTGGTGGTGGAGGCCGAGCAGGACCCGGCCAAGGCGCACCCCTTGACCTATGCCACGATGGGGTATCGCAATTTGAAGAAGCTGGCGCAGGGCGCGGGCTTCTATGTCCACGAGCGCGCAAAGGAGGTCCGCCATGCCGGCTGAACGCAAGGTCGTCATCAACATCGACGATGTCGGCATGTGCCATGGCGCCAATGTCGCGTACCTGAAGCTGAAGCGCGCCGGCGCGGTCGACAGCGGCTCGGTGATGGTGCCCTGCCCGTGGTTCCTCGAGATCGCCGAGGAAGGCGCGAAAGACGCCTCGCTCAATCTCGGCGTCCACATCACGCTCACCTCGGAGAAGAAGTACTACCGCTGGCGGCCGCTGACCAAGGCGAGCCAGGCCTCCGGCATCGTCGATGGCGACGGCTACCTGTTCCGCTCGGTGCCGGAATTGCGCGCCAAGGGCGAGCCGGAAGCGGTGGAGGCCGAGATGCGGGCGCAGATCGACGCGGCCAAGGCCGCGGGGCTGTCGCTCACCCATATGGACGGGCATATGGGCGCGGTGTTCTCGCCGGAATTCGTCGACCGCTACGCGGCTGTCGGCATCGACTACGGCCTGCCGACGCTGTTCCCGAAAAGCATCTCGGTCTATGGGCCGATCCACAATCTGGGTCCGCTGGACGACAGCGTCTTCTCCGCGCCGGGCAAGCGGCTGGAGCAAGCCGGCGAGACGCTGGTAAGCGCGGTGCTGGAGACGCCATGGCACCGCAACCAGCCAGCCCGGGCGCGCTACGAGGCGCTGTTTGGCCAGATCGGCGACGGGCTCAACTTCCTTTGCCTGCATGCCAACGCGCCGGGCGAGATCGAGGTGATCGAGCCCAGCTCGGCACAGATCCGCATCGACGAATTCGACCTGCTTCCAGACCCGGATTTCATGGCCTTCGTGGAGGGACTGTCCATCCGCCGCGGCACGCTCCGGGACTTTCGAGCATGACGAAAGCGGCCTGACCGGGAGGGTCGAGGCCGAGACTAATGCATGTCGCCCAAAAGTGCGAAGCGGTTTTGGGAGAACGACATGCATCAAATCAAAGACTTAAAGTGTCGCCTGAATCCGTTTCAGCGCGAAACGCTTTAAGGACGACAACGATAACTTGAGGAGAACCACTATGAGTGCCTTATTCTCGATGTCCGGACTGCGAAATGCGCTGAGCGCGGCGGCGCTCTCGCTCGCCTTTGCCGGCGCCGGCATTCTGCCCGCGCCGGCCCAGGTGAAGAAGGAAAGCGATGTGCGCATCGTCTTCGTCACCCACGGCCAGGCCAACGACGTCTATTGGAGCGTGGTGAAGAACGGCATGCAGGCCGCCGCTCAGCAGCTCGGCGTCAAGGTCGAGTACCAGGCGCCGGAAACCTTCGACGTGGTGCGCATGGCGCGCATGATCGAGGCCGCCACGGCCTCGAAGCCGGACGGGCTGGTCGTCTCCATTCCCGACATGGACGCGCTGAAGGCGCCGGTGGAAGCGGCCAAGGCCGCCGGCATTCCGGTGGTGGTCATCGACAGCGGCGAGGAAGCGGTGGAGCCCTGGGGCCTCGACCTCTTCGTCGGCGGCGGCTCGGAATATGACAACGGCGTCAAGGCCGGCGAGATCATGGCCAAGGCCGGCGTCAAGAAGGGCGTCTGCATCAATCACGAGGTCGGCAATGTCAGCCTCGACAAGCGCTGCGAAGGCTACAATGACGGGCTGAAGAAGAGCGGCGGCTCCTCCGACGTGGTGGCGGCCACGATGGACCCGACCGACGTGACGCGCCGCGTCGAGGGCTATCTCACCGCGCATCCGGACGTCACCGGCGTGCTGACGCTGGGCCCGACGGTCGCCGCGCCGCTGCTCAAGATGTTCGAGGACGCCGGCACGATCGGCAATTACAAGATCGGCACGTTCGACCTGTCGCCCGAGATCCTCGATGCCGTCGCCAAGGGCACGATGATGTTCGGCATCGACAACCAGCAATATATGATGGGCTACTATCCTGTCGTCTTCCTCACCAACAAGGCGATGTACAAGACCTTCCCGACATCGGCCGTGCGCACCGGTCCGTCCTTCATCATGAAGGACGACGCGGCCGCCGTGCGCGATCTCAGCAAGGCCGGCATCCGCTGATGCTATAATGGCCCGCCGGCGAAAGGCGCTGGCGGGCCCTTGTTGGATGCCCTGGACGCTTATTGGGAAGACGATCGTGACCGAAGCTCTGAACCCGGCTCACCCGCCCGAGCCGAAGCCCGTTTCGCGACGCCTGGTCCGCCTGATGCGGCGGCCGGAGCTCGGCGCCATCACCGGCACCATCATCGTGTTCCTCGCCTTCGGCATCACCGCCGGCAACAGCGGCCTGTTCTCGATGGCCGGCATCGCCAATTTCCTGCAGGTGTCGGCGCAGCTCGGCATCCTCGCCGCAGCGGTGGCGCTGCTGATGATCGGCGGCGAGTTCGATCTTTCCCTCGGCTCGATGATCGGCTTTGCCAGCGTCACCATCGGGCTCTGCGTCACCCAGTTCGGGCTTTCCATCCCCGCGGCGGTGGCGATCGCCTTCGTCATCGCCATCATCGTCGGCGCCTTGAACGGCATCCTTGTCGTGCGCACCAGGCTGCCCTCCTTCATCGTGACGCTGGCCGGCCTGTTCATCC